>DATLBA010000043.1:0-27599 GCA_035527275.1 Phycisphaerae bacterium | reverse complement strand
TCTGCGTCGATTGCGTGCAGGTGGCGCACTCGGCCGTGCGCGAGGAACATCGGCGGACGCGCCGGCCGCGGACGGCGCTCGGGCGAATCCCCACGCCGCGAGAAATCAAGGACTTCCTGGACCTCTACGTCATCGGCCAGGAACACGCGAAGAAGGCCGTCTCGGTCGCGGTGCACAACCATTACAAGCGCCTGAGCATAGCGGAGACGGGCGACGACGAGGTGGAGGTGGAGAAGTCGAACCTTCTGTTGATCGGGCCGACGGGGTGCGGGAAGACGCTGATCGCACGGAGCCTGGCGCACATTCTGAACGTGCCGTTCGCCATCGGCGACGCGACGACCCTCACGGAAGCAGGCTACGTCGGCGAGGACGTCGAGAACCTGCTGCTGAAACTGCTTCAGGCGGCGGACTACGACCTGGAGGCCGCTCAGCAGGGCATCCTTTACATCGACGAGATCGACAAGATCGGACGGACGATGCAGAACGTTTCTATCACGCGCGACGTCTCGGGCGAAGGCGTGCAGCAGGCGCTGCTGAAGATGCTCGAGGGAACGATCGCCAACATCCCGCCCCAGGGCGGCCGCAAACACCCCGAGCAGCAGTACATCCAGTTGGACACGACGCACATCCTGTTCATCTGCGGGGGGACGTTCGACCGCCTCGACGAGATCGTTGCCCGCCGCATCGGCCGCAGCCTCATCGGCTTCATCGAAGGCGAACACCGCGGAGGCGACCGGCTCGCGCGCCAGCGCGAAGTCCTCTCGCAGGTCATCCCGGAGGACCTGATCGCCTACGGCATGATTCCGGAGATGGTCGGCCGCCTGCCCATCATCACGCCGCTGATGCCGCTCGATGAAGACGCCCTGTGCCGCATCCTCACCGAGCCGAAGAACGCCCTCGCCAAACAGTACCAGAAGTTCTTCGAGATGGAGGACGCGGAACTCGTCTTCACGGACGGGGCGCTTCGCGAAATCTCGCACAAGGCAATGGAGCGCAACACCGGCGCCCGGGCCCTGCGGGCCATCATCGAGAACCTGATGCTCGACCCGATGTTCGAGTTGCCCAATCGGCCGAAGGGCTACCGCTACATCGTCACGGCGGAGGTGGTGCGCGGCGAAGCGGACCTCCTGGCCGAAGCCGAACCCCTGCGCGAAAGCGCCTAAGAGCCTATCCGAAAACCGGTCTCTTATGCGGCTCGGGAACAGAGTGCGATGAGGGATTCCACGATTTTCTTCGACCCCCGGTTCCAGACCGGGGTCTGCAAAAAAGCCTGGCGCAGGCACTGCCGCCGCAGGGTGGAGAGCATATCGGCGAAGGAGGCCCTGTGTTTCTGACGGTACCAGGGGCGGTTCGGGAACGAGAGAGACGGATGGCCCTCGCGGGCAAACCACACCACGATCAGGCTGTAAAGGAGCATCGCCGTCGGGGCGGTCCGCTCGACCGCCCGTCTTGTCGTACGTGCGGACTTTTTCGACCGGCCATATGAGGTTCTCCGCCTCCAACGCCATGACTGAGCATGTCCTCGATTCGCGCGAGGGTTGAGGAATATGCCCCCACTCAGTCATTTGCAGGACTGTAGGAGGCCCGAATGGAACTGAGCGACCTCCCGCCATGGGGTTGCTCTCCGTTTCCCTCCAGGACGACCACTTCTTGCCCGTTGAGCAGCGGAACAATCCGTTTCTGTAGAAACTGGGTGATGCGCCAGCTTGCTTGGGCTGCATTCTTGTGACAGTAGGTCTTGACCTTTGCCGTTGATGCATCCCTGATTACTATCCTGATTCTGTCCTGTTCCCAAACCTCATCCTCAAGCTCTTGAACCGTCATGCTTCCTCTCCTTTCTGTCTGCGAACGCTATGCGTGACCGTCAGCCTGAAGGCGCGCCTTGCCGGGTGCTGGTTGAACCCGGACGGTTGGGCACTCCGTGCTCGACGCTCGTTGCGACTTCTCACCGCCCGCCCCTCCTGAGGCGGGTCTTCGCTCCGCTACGACAAGGTGGGCGGCTAAATGGTCGGCGGACAGGTTCCCGCCCAAAGCGGTGTCATTAGTTTGGCCCTGGTGCGACACACATGTGTCACATCTCCCCCTGCTGCACGCCGCCTGAAGCCAAATCGTGGGCTAGACTTAACCTTGTGATGGTTGCCTGGGATGGTGGGTGTAGCATCCGTCCCGGTTGCGGCCTACCAGTGTTGGCGCGGGGAGCGGTCCCGGCGCGCCGGGACCGGCTCATCTCTCCGCCGAGGCGAACGGGATTCAGCGTGACGAACGTGTCAGCCAGAGAAGCGTCCGAGCGGTTCTCGCCCGAGGTGCGAGGGTGGGCGGCGCTAAGGCTGATCCCGTTGGTGCCGCGACCCCTCCGCGAGGAGATCGAGAGCCGCGCGTCGGCCGATGGGCGGTCGAAAGACCGTTTTCGGCGCGATGCGCTGGCGCTGGTCAGCCGGCCCGAGAGCATCGCATGGTCGCGCTGGATCGCCGAGCGCATCCCGGCGCTCGGCCCGGGGGCGGGGCCGGCGTGCCTGATGCGTCTGTGGGCGGCGCGGCTCGTGGCGCCCGACGGGCGGGTGGAGGCCTACTGGCCCGACCTTGTCGGCGATGTGTGGCGCGTGGCGGCGCCGGCGCTCGCGATGATGGGGCTGGCGACGCGCGGCCCTGGTTGCGAGGATTTGCAGCACGAGGTGGCGGTGCCGCTGGCCTGGGTTTTCCTGGGGAGCCTGGCCGCCGGACGCCGCGACGCCCGCATCGTGGGCGAAGGGGCGCCGGGCCGACCGGACGGTCCGCCGTTCGGGTGGGCCCCCGGCATTGATGCGTTCCCCTCCGTCCTCCGCTACCTTCTGCTGGGCCAGGTGCCCAACCGGTTCCGGTCCCACGCGTTCCTGGTGAGCCCGCTGGCGCGCCTGGTGTGCGCGTTGGGCCTTGCGGTTCCCCGGTCCCTGGTCCGGCGCCTATGTCCACAGTGCCGGAGGCGTTGGCCCCGCGACGCCGGCGTGCGCCGGTGCCCTCATTGTGAGGTGCCGCTTGTCCTTTGCCGGTCACGCCGTCTTGTGTCGCGGGCGCGGTTGGAGACACGCCTTTGGGGCGAGGAAGGTCCGAAGGCCGCAGGAGGGAGTGTATTGGGGGCGCGGCCGGCGGGTCGCCTGTCCGTTCCGGAGCGTGCCGAGGCGCGTCTGGTGCGGCGCGAGTGTCTTCGGCGGGCGCGGCGGCTTTGGCGCAAGGTGATTGAGGGCCGGCGTTATGGTGTTCCGGCGATGGTGGTGCTCGGTGCGCTGGCGGGGGTCCGGCCTCTGGCGTCGGTAGCGGCGCGTCCGCGGCCGAAGCGCGAGTGGCTCGAGCGATTGGTTGACATGCTGGCCGAAGGGTGCCTGGCGCGGGAACCGGTGGCGGCAAGGGCCAACGCGGCGCTTCGGGCGGTCGCCATTCGACTGGGGAGATGCCGGCCGGCGCCCGCCATCACCGCCGCCTACGTCGGCGTTCTGGCGACGCGGTTCCGCCAGTGCCTCTTCGGTCGCCCCGGTGAGGCATCGGGCCGAGGAGTCCGCACCGGCGGGCGAAAACGGGGTGTTGAAAATCGGCTGCCGGCGGGTACAATGCTGCGGAACGGAAGTGCGCGAGCGTGGCAAGTAGGAGATACGGAATGATACGCGGAAAAGTGATCGGGCTGGTTCTTGGTCTGGTGGCAGGCGGTCTGCTGGCGTGGGTGTTCGACGCGGCGGCGGAGCAGGAAGTCGGCGGCGAGGAACTGATCGAGCAATACGACCGCTTTATCGAGATCGTCCGAATCGTCCAGAAGCAGTACGTGCGCGACGTGGACCCGAAGAAGATGTTCAAGGACGCCATCAATGGGATGCTCGGCGGTCTGGACCCCTTCTCCACTTACGTCCCGGAGGACGAGATAGACGAGTTCAACAAGATGACGCACGGGAAGTTCGGCGGCATCGGGATCCAGATCGGGATGCGCCGGGGCATGCTGACGGTCATCAGCCCGCTTGAGGACACGCCGGCCTACCGCGCAGGCATCTTGGCCGGCGACGTCATCCTGGCCATCGAAGGCAAGAGCACCGACGGCATCACGTTGAACGACGCCGTCAAGGTTCTCACGGGAAAGCCGGGGACCAAGGTCACGATTACCGTCCGCCACCTGACGGGCGAGACGGAGGACATCACGATTACCCGGGCGATGATCGAGGTGCGGACGGTGAAGGGTTTCCGTCGCGGCGAAGACGAGCAGTGGGTCTGGATGCTCGAGGCGGATAAGAAGATCGGGTACGTCCGCGTGAGCGGATTTGTGGACAACACGGTGGAGGAACTTCGCGGGGCTCTCGAAGCGATGCTTGAGGACGGCCTGAAGGCCCTCGTGCTGGACCTTCGTTTCAATCCGGGCGGCCAACTGCCCGTCGCGCTGAAAATGAGCGACTTATTTCTGGACGAGGGCGTCATCGTCCAGACCAGGGGGCGCATCACCCCGCACTGGGAAGCGACCGCCACGAAAGAGGGAACGCTGCCATACTTTCCCATGGTGGTCCTTGTGAATCAGTTCAGCGCGAGCGCGAGCGAAATTGTCGCCGGCGCGCTTCAGGATCACAGCCGCGCCATCATCCTCGGCGAGCGGACCTTCGGGAAGGGTAGCGTCCAAAACGTCATTCCGCTGGAGGGCGAACGGGCGGCGCTGAAACTCACGACCAGCAAGTACTACACGCCGAGCGGCCGCAACATCCAGCACGACGAGGAGATGACCGACGAGGACGAATGGGGCGTGATGCCGGACATAGTCGTCCCGGTGGATGCGAAGGAATATGTCCGCGTTGTCCGCGCCCGGCAGGAAGCCGAGATTATTCATGACAACGAGGGGGACGGGGCGGACGAAAAGGAACCCGCCGCCGAAGAACCTCAGCCCGGCGCGGGCGAAGATGAGCAGGAAGACGAACCGCCCGTTGAAGAAATGGAGCCGCCCGCGCCGGAAGCGGTGCCCCCCGAACGGGAAACCCGGGAAGTTGACCCCTTGGCCGGCGACCGCCAACTCCAGCGTGCCCTCGACGTTTTGCGGAGCATGGAGGTCATCGAAAACTACCTGAAGAAGGCTGCGTAGGGGTGACGGCGGCACAAGGGCCGATGAGAGTCCTGGGCATCGAAACCTCGTGCGACGAGACGTGCGCGGCGGTGGTGGGGGACGGCCGCCGCGTCCTCTCCAACGTCATTGCCAGCCAGGTGGAAATTCACCGCAAGTTCGGGGGCGTGGTTCCGGAGATTGCCTCGCGGGCTCACATCGAAGCGCTTATCCCTGTGGTGGCCGAGGCGCTGGAGCAGGCCGAGACGCCCGCCGGCGCGCTGGACGCCGTCGCCGTGGTGAACCGGCCCGGACTGATCGGGTCGCTGCTGCTGGGTCTGACGGCCGCCAAGACGCTTGCCTGGCTCCACGAGGTGCCGCTGGTCGGCGTTGACCATATCGAGAGCCACATTTACGCGGCCTGCCTGGAGCGGGAGCGGTTGCCGTTCCCCTGCGTGAGCCTCATCGTTTCCGGCGGGCATACCAGCCTCTATCATTCCGAAGGGCCGACCGCCCATACGCTGCTGGGCGCGACGACGGACGACGCGGCAGGCGAAGCGTTCGACAAGGTTGCCGCGCTGCTTGGCCTCGAGTATCCCGGTGGGCCGAGCATCGAGCGTGCGGCTGAACGGGGGTCGCCGCGCGCGGTCGAGTTCACCCGTCCGTGGCTGGGGGCGGACTCGTTGGACTTCAGTTTCAGCGGCCTGAAGACGGCGGTGCTTTATCACGTGCGGGGCAAGGGCGCGGAAGCGAAACGCCGCGCGACCCGCCTCTCGACCCAGGAAAGCGCCGACGTGGCCGCCAGTTTCCAGGAGTGTGTGGTGGACGTTCTGGTGGGAAAAGCGATGCGGGCGGCGGAGGCGTGCGGCGTGGATCGGATCCTCATCGGCGGAGGGGTTGCGGCCAATCGTCGGCTGCGCGCGCGGCTCCAGGTAGAAGCCGAATCGCTCGGCCTTGAGGTCCTCTTGCCGCCGCTGGAGTATTGCACGGACAACGCGGCGATGGTCGCGGGACTGGCGTATCATTACGTTGAGGCCGGCCGCACCGCCGACCTGGATCTTGAAGCGCGGACGTAGGAGGCCCATCCGCCCCTGCGCTACCGCCCAGCGCTACTTTGTCAACTGGGCGTCGCCCCAAATGGGGGATAGCGCGGTGGGCATTCCTGCCCACCGCGCGGTGACCCAGAACGGCCACTGCGCTGCCGCCTCGCGCCATAATCCGTGGTCACACCCGACCCCAGAAGGCCGCAGGCGAAATTGCTTGCCAGAGGCCCTCCGCTGTTTACAATCCGAGTTCTCAGAGGCCGGCAACGTGTTGGTTGCCTGGATGCCTAACCGGAGGTGGCGCGATGAGTCTGATCAAGGAGTTATTCGGAAAGTCGCCATTCGGTCCGCTCGTGGAGCACACGAAAAAGGTCCACGAATGTGTGAAACTTGTCAGGCCGCTGATGGAGGCTCTGGCGAGGGAAGATCGCGAGGAAATTCACCGACTCCAGGACGAGGTGTCGAAACTGGAGTATGAGGCGGACCGGATTAAGCACGAGATCCGCGAGCAGTTGCCGCGACGCTACTTTCTGCCGGTCGATAGAGAAGAGTTAGAAGACTTTCTCCACTGCCAGGACCAGATAGCCGATAGCGCGGAGGACTTTGCGGTTATCCTCATCATTCGCGAGACGAAGATCCACCCCTTGCTCAAAGAGGATTTCTTCGGCTTTGTTGACCAGGTGGTGCACGTCAGCAACGTGCTTGCGGAAGCGGGGGTGGAACTTCAGAATCTGGCCGAGACGTCGTTCGGGGGTGCCGAGGCGGAATTGGTGCTCAAGCGGATAGGCGGTCTGGGCGAAGAGGAGTGGAAGGCCGACAGGATGCAGCGCCGATTGTGCCAGAAGATCTACCACTTGGAGGACGAACTCGATCCGACAACCATCCTGTTTTACGATAAGATGATCGAGGCGTTGAGTCAGATAGCCAACGCGGCGGAGAACACGGGCGACTTGCTGAGGAGCATGATCCTCAAGGGATAAGAACCGGGTCTCTGGATTCGTCACCCCTCCGATTTTATGGAACCTGTGACCATCATCGTCGCGTTGACGGGCCTTCTCGGGCTTTACATGGCCTGGAACATCGGCGCCAACGACGTCGCCAATTCCATGGGCTGCGCGGTAGGTTCCCGGTCCATCAGTATCAAGTGGGCCGTCATAGCCGCCGGCATTTGTGAGTTCGCCGGCGCTGTGCTGGTCGGGGCCCACGTGACGGATACGGTCCGCAAAGGAATCGTGGATCCCCAGGCCGTCGCTGCCCTGCCGGGGTTGCCGGAGGGCGGAGCCGCGGCGCTGTTTCTCCTCGGGATGGCGGCAGCGCTTCTGGCGGCAGCGGTGTGGCTGAACCTCGCCACGTGGATGGGGATGCCGGTCTCCACCACGCATTCGATTGTCGGCGCCGTGGCGGGCTTCGGCGTCGTCGCGGCAGGCTGGAGCGCCGTGCACTGGGGCAAGATGGGACAGATTGTCGCGAGTTGGTTCCTTTCCCCGATCGCCGGTGGGATTTTGGGATTCGTCATCTTCAGAATCATCAGCAGGCTGATCCTGGGCCGGGAAAAACCTGTGCGCGCCGCCATCAGGGTCACGCCTTACATCGTTTTCTCCATGACGGTGGTGGTGACGCTGGCGATCGTTTACAAGGGCCTGAGACACCTGATTGCGGAGCGGGCGGAGTGGCTGACGGGGAACCATGCGTTCCTTCTCGCCGGAGCCGTTGGCTTGCTGGCGGGACTTGTTTCGAGAATCCTCATTCGCCGTGCGCTGAGACACAAGAGCGGTCTTCCCCTGGGGGAGCAACTAGATGTGGTGGAGCGTGTTTTTGCCCCCCTGGTGGTGGTCGGTTCCTGCACGGTCGCTTTCTCGCACGGGGCGAATGACGTGGCCAACGCGATCGGCCCGCTTGCCGCCATACTGGATATCTGTTCGACCTGCTCGATTAAGATGCAGGTGTATGTTCCGCCGTGGGTTCTTGCGCTGGGGGGATGCGGCATCGTCGTAGGCCTCGCAACCTATGGCTACCGTGTGATGGATACCGTGGGGCAGAAGATAACGCAAATCACCCCATCCCGGGGCGTGGCTGCCTGCATCGCCGCCACCACGACCGTGCTCGTGTGCACAAGGATGAAACTCCCGGTTTCAACGACGCATACGCTTGTCGGCGCCATTCTCGGCATTGGGCTGGCGCGCGGCCTGGCCGCCGTCAATCGTCGCGTCACACGCAACATATTCGGCTCGTGGCTCATCACGGTTCCGGCGGCAGGCGTCCTGGCCGTCGTGTTCTTCCTCGTGGGCAAGATTTTCCTTTTCGACATCGTGCGTGAAGCCATATCCTAGTGAGATGGACCCGGGCGAGTGCTTGCATCCGGGTCGGGCATCACGGAAAGCGTTTCGAGCCTGTGTCAGGACGGCCGTACATGGACAGCGAACGACTGCGACAATTGCTGGAGAAGGTCCGCAGCGGCGACCTGTCGCCGGCGGAAGCCGCCGAGCGCCTCCGGCACATGCCATTTGAGGACCTCGGCTTCGCCAAACTCGATCATCATCGGGCGCTGCGGTGCGGGCTGCCGGAGGCCATCTTCTGCCCCGGTAAAACAAAAGAGCAGGTCTTGGCCATCGTGGAACGGATGGCGGGTCAAGGGACCAACATTCTGGCGACCCGGGCCGACCCCGCCGTCTATGAGGCCGTCCGGGCCACGTATCCGGACGCCATTTATCACGAGGCCGCCCGCGCGATTGTTCTGGCCCGGGGCGAACCGTGTCCGCCGCTCCCCGGGCGGGTGGCCGTCGTCTCGGCCGGGACGAGCGACATGCCCGTGGCCGAAGAGGCCCGCGTCACGGCCGAACTGCTCGGCTGCCGCTGCGACACCTTCTATGACGTGGGCGTCGCAGGAATCCATCGGCTTCTGGCGCATTCGGAAGCGATTTCAAAGGCAACGGTTATCATCGTCGTGGCCGGTATGGAGGGGGCGCTCGCAAGCGTGGTCGGCGGCTTGGTCCAGGCGCCGGTGATTGCGGTTCCGACGAGCATCGGCTACGGGGCCAGTTTCTCAGGCCTCGCGCCGCTCCTTACGATGCTGAACAGTTGTGCGGCAGGGGTGGGCGTCGTCAACATTGATAACGGGTTCGGCGCTGCGTGCCTGGCCGCCGCGATTCTCCGCACCGCTCAGCATCTCACGGGGTGCGATTGATTGCACGCCGTGCAGTTAGCCGCCGCGCTTGCGCGGCGAGCATGGGTTCGCACTAACACGGGAGGATCCAATTCCGTGAGGCGCGTCCGCGACATTCCGAAACCGCCGGCGCGCCCGCCCGATGCCCACAAAGGGACGGCCGGCCTCGTCCTGGTCGTGGCCGGGAGCCGGGGCATGGCGGGCGCGGCCGCGCTCGTCGGCAACGGCGCCCTGCGGGCCGGGGCGGGCCTGGTGAAGATCGCGACGGCCGACTCGGCCCTCGATACCGTGGCGGCCCTGGCGCCGTGTTGCACTACGGCCCCACTGCCGGACGACGGCGCCTCGATTAAGGCCCGGGCGGCGGGGAAAATCCTCGACCTGGCCGAAGGCCGGCACGTCCTTGCGATGGGGCCCGGGTTGGGTCAGACGCGCGGCGTCAGGTCCGTGGTCCGGTCGGTGCTCGTCCGGGCCAGGATCCCCCTCGTTCTGGATGCCGATGCCCTCAACGTCATTGCCGGCAGGGTGCCAGAAGCGCTGGCCGCCGCGGACGTTCCCGTCATCATCACGCCGCACCCCGGCGAGGCGGCGCGCCTCCTCGGGACGACGGCCAAAGAGGTCCAGGCCGACCGCCAGGCCGCCGCAACGCGCCTGGCGGAACTCGGCGCCGTCGCCGTCCTTAAAGGTGCGGGCACGGTTGTCTGCGACGGCAAGCGGATGCACGTCAATGAGACCGGCAACCCGGGCATGGCGACCGCCGGCGCCGGCGACGTCCTAACGGGGATGCTCGCGGCGCTCGTGGCGGCCGGCATGGAGCCGTTCGACGCGGCGGTCCTGGCCGTGTGGGCGCACGGCCGGGCGGGGGACCTGGCGGCCGTCCGCTTAGGCGGGACCTCACGCGGGGAGCGCGTCGGCATCCTGGGCCTTACGGCGCTCGACATCCTGCGTTGTGTTCCCGAAGCCTTGCGGGTATAGTTTTGTGCTTTCGCGGGTGTCGCCGCAGTTTTACGGAGGAGCGAATGAGCAAAGTTCGGCAAGCGAAAAGGGCCGAGGAACCATCCAGGGAGTTTAAGGTCGGGCTCCTTCGGCGCATGATGGAAATCCGGGCGTTCGAGGACAAGGTCTTCGAGTTGCTCGCCCGCGACGTCCTCCAGGGCGCCAGCCACGTCTATGCCGGCCAGGAGGCGGTCGCGGTCGGCGCCTGTTCCGCCATAGACGATCGCGACTACATCACAAGCACCCATCGCGGTCACGGCCACTGCCTGGCAGTGGGGGCCGACCTGAAACTGATGATGGCGGAACTGTGCGGCAAAGCGACCGGCTACTGTAAGGGCCGCGGAGGGTCCATGCACATCGCCGACGTCGCCAGCCGCAACCTGGGCGCCACGGGCATCGTGGGCGGCAACATTCCCGTTGCCACCGGCGCCGGCCTGGCCGTCCAAATGCAAAAGACCGGCAGCGTGGTCCTCTGCTTCTTCGGCGACGGCGCTTCGAACACGGGCGGATTCCACGAGTCGCTCAACATGGCCGGCAAGTGGAAACTGCCCGTCGTTTACATCTGCGAGAACAACCTTTATGGCATGAGCGTCTCGGTCGAGCGGGCCTGTGCCCTGGAGGAGATTTACCCCCGGGCGCAGTCGTATGCGATGCCCGGTTTTCCGGTGGACGGTCAGCAGGTGCTGGAGGTCCGCCGGATGGTGCTTGAGGCCGCTGGCCGCGCCCGCAACGGCGAGGGGCCCACGCTCATCGAGGCCAAGACCTATCGCTACCGCGGCCACTCGCGGAGCGACCCGCGCAAGTACCGCACCAAGGAAGAGGAACAGTACTGGCACGAGCGCGACCCGATCATTCTGTTCAAGAATGATCTGGTGGGAGAGGGGTTACTGACGGAAGAGGAATTTGCGGCCCTTCAGGCCGACGTGGACGCCGCAATCGAAGAGGCCGAAAAGTTTGCCGTCGAAGAAAGCCCGTATCCCGACCCCTCCGAAGTGTGCGACGATGTCTATGTCGGCTGGGCCGAGGGCGAGCGCGGCCTGGTGCGGACCTGAGTAGGGCCTGTTTCGTAGTTTTCCTCTCCCGTCCAGGGAGAGGGAGGATAGAAAGGGGGCGTCATGCGGACCATACAGGTTCTTGCGTTGCTTGCGATCCTCGCTCCGGTCGCCGTCTGTGGTGCGGAATCGCCGCAGGCCGGCGGCGCCGCGGCCTCCTACAAGATCGAGGAGATTCCCCTCGGGCCGATTCCGACCCGCTTTATTGAAACCATTATCAGCGAAGACGGTTGCCACGTGGCCTTCGTGGTGATCAAAGGCGACAAATTCTGCGTTGTTATTGACGGCCAGGCGGGGCCGGAGTATGAGGGGGGGATTTTTGGCCTCGTTTTCAGCCCGGACTGGAAGCGGGCGGCGCATGTTACTGCTCTTACCGCGATGGGCGAGAAGTTTTGCGTCGTCATCGACGGCCAGGAGGGGCCGGAGTACGACAGAATTGGGGCAGGAAGCCTTCAATTCAGCCTGGACGGGAAGCGGGTGGCGTATGCGGCATCGAAGGGCCACATGAGGCATTTTGTCGTCATCGACGGCCAGGAGGGGCCGGAGTACGACACAATTGGCAAGGGCAGCCTTATCTTCAGCCCGGACGGGAAACGGGTGGCGTATGCGGCCATGCGGGCGGTGTATGGGGCCCCGGGGGGCAGCAAGTGGTTCATTGTCATCGACGGCCAGGCGGGGCCGGAGTACGACGAGATCGTGAACGACAGCCTCGCTTTCAGCCCGGACGGGAAGCGGGTGGCGTATGTGGCCGAGAAGGGCGACAGGCAGTTCGTGGTTTTCGACAGTGAGGCGGGGCCCGAGTATGACGGGATTCTCGAAGGTACGCCCGTTTTCAGCCCGGACGGGAAGCGGGTGGCGTATGGGGCGGCGAAGGGCGACCAGTGGTGTATCGTCATCGACGGAGAGGCTGGCCCAGCGTTCGACGGTATCACGGAGGGCAGCCTTGTTTTCAGCCCGGACGGGAAACGGGTGATGTATGCGGCCCAGAGGGGCGACAAGGGGTTCGTGGTCATCGACGGCAAGACGGGTCCGGAGTATGAGGGGATCGCTGCAGCGCGTCTCCAGTTCGATCCGGACAGGGGACGGCCGGCGTACGTCTTGCAAATGGGCAAGAAGTGGAACAACGCCAGTTTTCGCCCGGTTAGGCCGACGCACCTTGGAGTCCCAGGGAAAAGTTTCGTCTTTAGCCCGGACGGTAAACGTGTGATGTATGCGGCCCGGAAGGGCGACAAGTGGTTTGTGGTCCTCGATGGCGAGGCGGGGCCGGAGTATGACGAGATTCTCGAAGGTACGCCTGTTTTCAGCCCGGACGGGAAGCGGGTGGCATATGGGGCTGGGAAGAGCCGCAAGAGGTTCGTGGTCCTCGACGGCCAGGAGGGTCCGGAGTACGGCGGGATTAGGAACCTTGTCTTCAGCCCGGATGGAAAACGGGTGGCGTATAGGGCCCAGAAGGCCAGCAAGTCTCTTGTGGTCATTGACGGCCAGCCGGTGCCAGAGTACGACGATGTTGGCGGACCCGTTTTCCGGCCCGATGGGACGATCGAGTACTTGGCCGGGAAGGCTCGAACCCTCTTTCGCGTGAAGCACGTTCCCGTGGAGAAGTGATACGCGGTTTCGGGAAGGATTCAAGCACTATGCCGGTCATTACGTATCGAGAAGCCATTCGCGACGCGATTGCGGAGGAGATGCGGCGCGACGAGCGTGTTTTCGTCATGGGCGAAGACGTCGCCATCTACGGCGGGGCATACCAGGCCACCAAGGGACTTTTGGAAGAGTTCGGCGAGACCCGAGTCCGCGACACCGCCATCAGCGAGGCGGCGATTGCCGGCGCCGCCACCGGTGCGGCGATGTGCGGCATGAGGCCCGTGGCCGAAATCATGTACGTGGACTTTATGACCATCGCCATGGACCAGTTCGTCAATCAGGCCGCCAAGAACCGGTACATGTTCGGCGGCAAGACGACGGTTCCGATGGTCCTTCGGACCGAGGGCGGCGCCGGCCGCTCGATTGCCGCCCATCACTCGCAGAGCCTCGAGGCCTGGTTCGTGCACGCGCCGGGCATTTTCGTCGTCATGCCTTCGACGCCTTATGACGCGAAGGGACTCCTGAAAACTTGCATCCGCGACGACAATCCCATTCTCTTTATCGAGCACAAGGTGCTTTACGGCACCAAGGGGGAAGTGCCCGAAGAGGAGTATCTGATTCCGCTCGGCGAGGCGGCGGTCCGGCGCGAGGGTGACGACGTGACGATCGTCGGTTATTCGCGCATGGCCCTGCGGGCCCAGGAGGCCGGCGAGCGCCTCGCCGAGGAAGGCATCGAGGCCGAGGTCATCGACCTGCGGTGCCTGAAGCCTCTCGACATCGATTGCGTCCTGGATTCCGTCAAAAAAACGGGGCGCCTCGTCGCCGTGTCGGAAGGTTGCGAGAACGGCAACTTCGTTTGCGAACTGGCCACGCGGGTCCAGAAGTTTGCGTTCGACCGGCTCGACGCGCCCATCGAGCGTGTCTGCGCGGCCAACGTGCCGGTGCCGATGAGCCCCGTCCTGGAGGACGCGGCGATTCCCTCGACCGACAAAATAGTTGCCGCAGCGAAGCGGACGCTCGGCGCGGCCTGAGCGGCGCGGAGTCCATGGTTAGCCGCGAGCCGCAGGCGAGCGCGTTACCGGGAATAACGAGTCAACGATGATTAAGAAAATCACCTTGCCCAAACTCGGCCAGACGGTCGAAGAGGCCACCATCGAGAAGTGGCACAAAAGGGAAGGGGACACGGTTGCCAAGGGCGACGTCCTCTGCGAGATCACCACCGACAAGGCGACGCTCGAGGTGGAAAGTTTCTACAGCGGGACGCTCCTTAAAATCCTTGCCCCCGAGGGCGAGGAACTGGCCGTCGGCGCTTTGATTGCCGTCGTGGGCGACGCGGGCGATGAGGTTCCGGAGGACATGCTGGCCGAGGGGGGCGTGGCCCCGGCCGAAGGGGTTCCGGTTGAGGCGGCGGAGGCCGCTTCGGACAAGGCCGCCGCGCCCGAAGCGGGTCCCGTGGCCGCAGGAACCGCCGGCGGCCGCATCAAGTCTTCCCCGCGAGCCAGGCGGCTGGCCCGAGAGCGGAAGGTGAACCTTGACACCATTCGGGGCACAGGGCCGGATGGCAGGATCGTTGAGGCGGACGTGGAGGCGGCGTTGGCGGCTGCTTCTGGGGTGAAAGCCACACCGCTGGCGCACCGGCTTGCAGCGGCGCGCGGCGTGGACCTGGCAAGTGTCCGGCCGAGCGGCCCGGGCGTGAAAATCACCAAGGGGGATGTTTTGTCCGCGGCGGCGGGAGCGGCAGACGCCGGCGAGGTGTCGCCGCTGTCGGCGATGCGGCGCATCATCGCCGAGCGCATGCTCCAGTCCAAGCGGACGATCCCCTGCTACTATCTCGAGATGGACGCCGACGTCACGGATCTGGTGGCGCTTCGGGCGAAATTGAACGCCGAGGGGGGACCGAAGATTGGTTTCAACGACTTTGTCATCAAGGCATGCGCCGGCGCGCTGCGGCTTTTCTCGGCCGTCAACAGCCGACGGGTCGAGGGCGGGATCGAGCGCCGCCGCGAGGTGAACGTCGGGTTTGCGGTCGCGCTGAATGAGGGGCTCCTCGTGCCGGTGGTCCGCGACGCGGACAAGAAGTTGCTGCGCGAGATTGCCGCCGAAACGGCCGACCTCGTCGAGCGGGCGCGGTCCAAGCGCCTTCGCCCGGAAGAGTATCAGGACGGGTGCATGACGATCTCGAACCTCGGCATGTTCGGCGTCAGGAGTTTCATCCCGATTGTCAATCCCGGTGAGAGCACGGTCCTCGGTCTGGGGCTGATTGAAGAGCGGGTCGTCTCGCGGCAGGGGAAGATCGAGGTCCGGCAGATAATGACGCTGACCCTCTCGGCGGACCATCGGCTGGTGGACGGCGCCGTGGGCGCTCAGTTTCTGGAGACGATTCGCGACGCTCTGGAGGCGCCCGCGCAACTGGCGGAGGGATAGCGCGGCCCGACGTTTCACCTTCGAGACAAGCACAGGCCCCGGCCTTTTCAGGCCGGGGCCTGTCCCAAGGAAAGGAGGAGGGTTATTGCACGATCGCCAGGTAAACGACGTATCCGGCCGCGCCTAAGGCAATCGCCGCCAGCAGTAATGCCGCGGTCGCGACGTGGCCCAGGCGCCGATGCGCCTTGAGCAGCATCGACTGATAGACTTCGAGGACGCGGCGGTGGCATTGCTCCAATTGACCGATGCATGCCAGATGCCGGTCGGCGCTTTCTTCAACGGTTTTGAGGGCGGCCCGAAGTCCCGCCAGGCCGTCCACCATCGCTTCCGCCAGGTGTGTCTGCTGTTCCAGGATTTCGTGAGTGCGCCGGGTGAGCGCCGCTTGGTCGCCGGCGAGGTCCGGCAGGCGGCCGATGGCTTCTGCGACGGCACGGCTCGTGTTGCGATGGCCGTCCAATTCACGGCCGATCTTTTCGAGTGTCTTGGCGCCGGTGGCGCCGGCGGCCACCGATTCGGCGATTCGCTCCGGCAGCGCTTCGAGCGCCCGGACCCATTCGCCGTCCGGCGCATCGCGCTCGGGGCTGCCGCTCGGCGTTTCTCGCGGCGGTGCACACGGGGCCTCCGCAGCGGACAGGCCGTTCCGGGTGGACACGGGGAAGGGGTCGGCCAGCGCGGCGCCGGCCTTCGGGCCGTCGGCTGCGCCCTCGCCGGCGTTGCAGCCGACTGCTGCCAGGGCCAAGCCTGCATGTTGTGCGGGCACGCCGATCCGGTGCTGCCTCTCGCGGCGTGCTGTGCCGAACCAGGATTTCATGCGGTCAACGAGACTCAACCGAGCCATTGGGCCGCTCTCGCTTTCTCGTGGAAGGACACTGCGCACGCACACCCGCCCGCTTGATGGTAGGTGGTGTCGCGCTCTCGCTCGCAATCGTTTAATGTTATCGGACATGCGCGGCCGTGCTCTTGAACAAAAAAGTGAGGCTTGGCCTGGGGAACAGGGGTGGAGGGTTCGGCCGTATCCCCTGCGTGTCGGGTGTCCTCACCCGACACGCATCAGCGCGCGCGGGTGGCGACCGTGCGGGGTGGGAACACCCCGCACGCCATCTTTTTTGCCGCGCCAGTGGCTTTGGCGCGCGGCGCCCGGCGGGATGGGCGACTGCTTAGGACCTACGGGAGGGGGAGCCGGCGGGCAAGGGCCCTCTCTCGGCGCTTAGACTTCCATGATCTCTTCGGTCTTGTGGTCCAGGACGTCGCCGACCTGCTTTTCGTATTTGTGGACGAGGTCGGTGGCATCGTCGCGTGAGGTTCTGGCGGCGTCTTCGCCGAGTTTCTTTGCCTTTTCCTCGGTATCAATGTGGTGGATGGCGTCGCGCCGGATGTTCCGGAGGGCGATCTTCGCTTCCTCGGTCATCTCTTTAACCTGGTGGACAAGTTGTTTGCGCCGCTCCTCGGAAAGCGGGGGGACGGCCAGGCGAATCACTTTGCCTTCGACGCTCGGCGTGACACCGAGGTCGGAGGCTTGAATGCTCTTGGCGATGTCGCCGACCGAACCCGGATCGAACGGCTTGATGATCAACATCAGCGGGTCCGGGACGGTGATGGTCGCCAGTTGCCGCAGTTCGGTCGCCGTGCCGTAGTAGTCCACTTTCAGGTGTTCGACGAGGCCGGCGGAGGCCCGGCCGGTCCGGACGGTCCGCAACTGCTGGCGGAGGTGTTCGACGGCCTTTTTCATCTTGTCTTCGGCTTCGCGCAGGATGTTGTCAACGGGCACGATTACGCCTTTCCTATAAAGGTCCCGACTGGTTCGCCTGCGACCACCCGGCGAATGTTTCCTTCCTGCTTGAGATTGAAGACGATGATAGGGATGTTGCTCTGCTTGCAGAGGCTGACGGCCGCCACGTCGAGGATCTTCAGGTCCTGCTGCACGACGTCGTCGTAGGTGAGTCGGTCGTAGCGTTTGGCGTTCGGGTTCGTGTTGGGATCGTCGGAGTAAACGCCGTCCACCTTCGTGGCCTTCAGGAGCACTTCGGCTCCGAGTTCGCTCGCGCGCAGGGCGGCGCAGGTGTCGGTGGTGAAGAAGGGGTTCCCCGTGCCGCCGGCGAGGATGACGATGCGGCCCTTTTCAAGGTGGCGGACGGCGCGGCGGCTGATGAACGGCTCGGCCACTTCTTTCATTTCGATGGCCGACTGGACCCGCGTGTCGGCGTCGAGGGCTTCGAGGCAGGCCTGGAGCGCAAGGGAGTTGATGACGGTGGCGACCATGCCCATGTAGTCGGCGGTCGCGCGCGGGAGGTCGGCCTGCTCCGAGAGGGCAACGCCCCGGAGAAAGTTGCCGCCGCCGACGACGATGGCCAACTGACAGCCGGCCTCGACGACTCCCCTTGCTTGGCGGGCGATGGTCTGCGTTTCTTCGGGGTCGAGGCCGGAAGCGCCGGGCTTGCAAAAGCCTTCCCCGCTGATCTTGAGCAGCACCCTTTTATAGGCGCAGGTGGCCATGGGCCGCCCCTTGCTCATTCCGCTGCTTCGCCCACCTCGAACCGCGCGAAGCGCTGGATGACGATGTTCTCGCCGGTTCGCGCGACGAGGTCGGCCAGGAGGTCCTGGACGGTCTGCTCGTCGTTCTTGACGAACGGCTGTTCCAGGAGGACGTGTGCAGCGTACCACTTGTTCAGTTTTCCTTCGACGATTTTTTCGACGATGTTGTCGGGCTTGCCGGCGGCCTGTTCGCGCGCGATTCGTTTCTCGGTTTCCATGAGGTCCTCGGGCACGTCTTCACGTCGCACGGCAATGGGCGCCGCGGCGCAAATGTGCAGGCAGAGGTCATTCAGGAAGGCGAGAAACTGTTCGTTTCGGGCGACGAAGTCGGTTTCGCAATCGGCCTCGACCAGGACGCCGACCTTGCCGTTGTGATGGATGTAGGAATGGACGCGTCCTTCGGCGGCGGTGCGCACAGCCTTTTTCCGGGCCGCCGCCAGGCCTTTCTTGCGCAGGACCTCGACGGCCTTTTCCACGTCGCCGCCGGTTTCTTCCAGGGCGAGTTTGCAATCCATCATGCCCAGCCCCGTCTGCTGGCGAAGTTTAAGAACCTCCTGGGTAGTAACGGCCATCGAGTCCGCTCCTTATCGTTCCAGGTTGCTTCTTGTGATTCGTGTGCGCCGACCGCCGAGTTCGGGCTCCCCGCCGCGGTGCGCTTCCGGGCGGCGTTTCAGGAGACCGCCTCACGGCGCGGTGTCGGATTCGGCCGAAGCCGATTCGCGCTCGTCCTGGGTGGACGCCTGCGGCGCCGGTTCGGGTTCGCTCGCTTGCTGGGTATCCGGATGCGGTGTTGGGAGCGGCATTTCGGGTGCCGGTTTCCCGGCGCGGGGGCTCTGCTGGCGCGGCTGCCGGGCGCGGGCCCGCGGCCGGGCCGGTCCCCGCGTCAGCGCCTGTCCTTCGCCTTCCTTGGCGGCGCGGGCGGCCCGGTTGGCTTTACCTTCGACGACGGCGTCGGACAGATGTTTCAGGACGATCTCGACGGCGCGCATCGCGTCGTCGTTGCCCGGGATCACCACGGTGATGTCGTCCGGGTCGGCCTCGGTGTCGGCGAGGGCGATGGTGGGAATCTCCAGTTTTTTTGCCTCGCGGACAGCGTTTTTTTCACGGGCCGGATCGACGATGATTAAGGCGCCCGGCAATCGCTCCATCATCCGGATGCCTTCGAGGTTGCGTTTGACCTTGCGGAGTTCGCGCTGGAGGCTGGCGATCATTTTCTTGGAATAGACCTGGATCGCTCCGGTGGCTTCCAACTGTTCGAGTTCTTCGAGGCGCCCGAGGCGGGAGCGGATGGTGCGGAAGTTCGTCAACGTGCCGCCCAGCCACCGGTGGCTGACATACGGCATGCCGCAGCGTTTTGCTTCCTGCTCGATGGCGGCCCGGGCCTGGCGCTTGGTCCCGACGAAGACGACGTCCTTTCCTTCGGCCACCAGCCGCGTGAGGAACTTCCTCGACCGGACGATGCCCCTGACGGTTGCTTTCAGGTCGATGATGTGGATAAAGTTCCGCTTCCCGAAGATGTATGGGGCCATCTTGGGGTTCCAGCGGCTGACGGGGTGACCGAAATGGATGCCGGCGTCAATGAGTTCCTGCACTTCCAACTTTGCCAAACGCTTCCTCCTACGGTCTAGGCGCACAAACCCCTCTTCGGGAAGGGGGATCCTAAGTTGCCTCGGCAGATTTGTCAAGCCTTTTCTCGCTTTGGCGGGGATTGCGAGCCGCTTGGTGGCTGATGTTCTGCGGGCAGAGGGTATCACAAGGAAGGGGCCGCCTTCGGGTCGGCCGCCGTTCGGCCCGCTGATAGCCGCCGCCTACGGCTCCCACAGACGGTGGTTGTCGGGAACCAGCGGGTCAATCTCCATCGGGCTAAACGATTGCACCGAACCGTCCGAGAACAGGATGTTGATGTAGCCGAGATGGCGCGCCGATTCCTCCAACATCTCCTGGAAGTCGGGCCTTGTGTAATCCGCCCTCAGCTTGGGGTGGTCGATGACCAGGATCTTGTGGACCCCGGATTGGAACTGCTCGGCCCCCACCGTCATGCCATAACTGCACCTCATGGCCACCGTCACCCCCAGTTCCACCTCCATGCCGTTCTTGCTGGTATCCGGCCCGAGCCAGCCGTAGGCTTCGTTGTTCGGGTCGGTGGTATCGCTGGGGCTGACGAACACCGGCTGACCGTCGAAAAGGACGCAGTTGTACTCGCCGCAACTATACTTAATCAGTTTTGCGATCGCTGTGCCGCCGATGTTCGGGTAAACCCGGATGATGCCGTCGTGCGACTCCCAGTTGTTTATGTAGTTTTCCGTGATCGGGGAGTTGTCATTGAGGCCGATCTCGATGTAGTCGCCCTTGGCATCGCTGCCCTCCCAGGTGCCCAGGTGCATGTGGCCGAAGCCCTGGTGGTCCGGATCGGCGAAGCTGATCTCAAGACTCCGGGGCCTGTTGATGTAAACAAGGAGCGCCAGCAGGTCAGTCACCGCCATTTGCCCGCCCCCCGCGTCCGCGTCGTGATCGTCTTCCGGGCAAATAAACGTCCGAGGGCTCTCCATGGCCGTCTTCGGAATGAACGGAAACTGCTCGGCCTTCGGGAAAAGGCCGGCCAACTCCCCCGCCTGCGCCCGGTGAACGTAAAAACCGTTGTAGATTTGGCGCAGGTTGTCGCGGCACCAAGTCGCATGCGCAACCGCCCAAGCCCTACTCCCCACCGGCACCAACAGCGCCAGCAGCACCCCGAGAATGACGATCACGATCAGCAACTCTACGAGCGTAAATGCTCGCGTTTTCATAGGGATCGCTCCTCCACCCAACCAGCGCGTCAATGAACCGTGTGATCGTCGAGTTGGTGTTCGGGGTGGCGCACGAGCTCTCGGCCGCTTCTCCGGTACGCCTCCTGGATCTGGGGGTACTCCTTAAGATACTCCACCACGAACGCTACCTGCATTTTCCACTTCGGCCCTTTGCTCATCTTCTCGCCGATGTAGCGCATGCCGAGTTTCCAGTACAGGACCTTGACGGCCTCGAACTGAACGGTCGCGTCAGGGTCTTTTTCGGCGGCTTCCAGGAGCCACACCAAGGCCTCCGGCGCGGCACAGCGGCCGAGGCCGATGACGGTGGCGATCCGGACGTTCCTGTCCGAGTCGCCGGTGACCAATTCGCCCAGCCGTCGGGCGGCCTCCTCGTCGCCGTACCGCCCCAGCGTGGCCGCGGCTGCCGCACGGACCTGCGATGCGGCATCATCGGTGCACCGGCGCACCGTGTCTCGGTACTTCGGGTCGGGAAACCGGGCCAACCCCACCAGTGCCGCCGAACGCACCGAGGCGTCCGATTCTTCCAACGCCGCCTGGGCGAGACGATTGCCTGCCCCCGACGGCCGGGTGTCGGCCAGCCGGCAGATCGACGCGATGCGGTCCTGCGGATTTGACCCCTTGATCCGGGTTCGCCTAAATGCCACCACGCCCACAACCCCGATGACCATCCCTATTGCGGCAAGCACGAGTATTACAACCCCCCACGTTCTCGCCGGGCTTCGCCTTGGCGCGACGCCTCCTCCGGACCGCAACAGGGAACTTGACATGTCTGAAACCCTCTTGGCCGAAACGGCACCACCCCCCGACCCCCGACCCATGACCCATGTACCCATGACCCATGACCCATGACCCATGACCCATGACCCATGACCCATGACCCATGACCCATGACCCATGACCCATGACCCATGACCCATGACCCATGACCCATGACCTAACTTACCACAACACCTACATTTTAACACCCCATCCGGCCGGTTGTCAACCGCAAAAATTGCAAAAGGATAAGCACGGGGATTGCGAGCCGCTTGGCGGCTGATGTTCCGCGGGCAGAGGGTATCGCAAGGAGGGACCTTCTTTTCTTTAGGACAAGAGACCGCTCTGCGGCGCGTCCAGGAGAGATTTCAGTGCCGCCAGGACCGCGTTTTCCACCTCCGGGAGCGGCCCCTTGAGGCGTGCGCCGGCGGCCCGCTGATGGCCGCCGCCTCCAAAATGCGTCGCCACGCCCAAAATGTCGGTTCCGGGACGGGAGCGTAGGCTTACGCGGACGTAGCCGTTTGCGGTCTCGACGAGCATCAGCCCGACCAGGACGCCGCGGACCTTCATGCACTCGTTAATCAGGTTCTCCGTGTCGCCCGCGTCGGCCCCGACTTCGCGAAACATGTCCTGCGTCAGCCGCATCACCATGACCCGCCCGCCGAGCGCCGGCCGCATCGTCTCGACCGCGCGACCGAGGAGATGGATTTTGGCCAGGTCGTCATTCCAGAACATTTCTTCGTGGATTCGGTCGGGCCGGGCCCCCGCCTCGAGAAGGGTGGCGGCCAGGCGCAGCGTTTCGGCATCCGTGGTCGGCAGGCGGAACCAATCCGTATCGGCCGCCAGGCCGGCGAACAGGCAGGTGGCGATCTCGGCATCGATGACGGCCCCGGCCTCCGATAGGATGGCATAGACCAGGGTCGCCGTCGCGGCCGCCTCCGAATCAACGAGCATGAAGTCCGCCAGGTCGTCCTGCGTCTGGTGGTGATCGATGACGAGGCGGAAGGCGGCGTTCCTCACCAGCGCTTCGACCCCTTCGAGTTGCTGCCAGGCGCCGGTATCGACGAGGCAAACGAGGTCGGAGCGCTCGACCGATGCCGCATCAACCTCGCGTCCCGCAACCTTCACACTCCGCTCGGGGTCCAGGAAGGCATACTTGCGCGGCGGCGCTGTCGGAACGATCACCTCGACGTGCTTGCCTTCGGCTAGAAGCCATCGTCGGAGGGCCATCATCGAGCCGAGGGCGTCGCCGTCGGGTTTGACGTGGGCCGTGAGGACTACGCTGGCGGCTCGCCTCAGTTCCTGAACGGCTTGGCGATAATTGCATTTTTGTGCCACTCAGTGCGCTCCGAGAGTCCCGCATCCCGGCGCGCCGGGATTGCGGCTAAACAAGCCGTTGATGTTTCTCGTTGGCCGTCGCCGTTCCAATCGAAAATTTTACCCGCCTTCGGCGGGCCAAAATCGCCAATCGAAAATACCGCCGCGTCCCCCGGGCTACTCGACCAAGTCGAGCGACTTATCGTAGAACGTCCGGTAGTCGTCGCGCTGGGACGTCTTGAGCATCGCCATCGCCGTGCGCGGGTGTTGATTGAGAATGCCGGTGACCATGTACGGAACCATGTAGCCCCAATCGAGTTCTTTCTGGAGCGGGCGAATCGTCTGGGCGACACAATCGAGAATCGGCCGGATGTCGAACTTGGGGTTCTTCAGGAATCCCAGGAGCAGTTCGGTCGGGCAGTTGCCGGCGGCGCGGCCGAGGCCGTAGATTGTCCCGTCCACGAAGTTCGCGCCCTTGATGATGCCCTCGATGGTGTTGGCGAACGCCAGTTGCTGATTGTTGTGGAAGTGAACGCCGACCTCCTTGTTGGTCAGGATGCGCTGGTATTTCTGAACGAGGTAGTCCACCTGCTCGCTGTAGAGCGCTCCGTAGGAATCGACGACGTAGCACGCGGCGACGTGGCTCTCGCGTTCGACCTGTTCGAGGGCCGGGTCGAGTTCCCAGTCCGACTCGGTCGAAATGGCCATGACGTTGATGGTCGTCTCGTATCCCTTTTCGTGGGCGGCGTTCTCCAGCGCGATCGCCTTGTCGATGTCCTTGACGTAGGTGGCGATGCGAATGGTATCGACAACCGATTCGCTCTTGGGCAGAAGATCCTCCGCCACCGCCTTGTGGGCGTCCTGCATGACGGAAATCCTGGTGCCGGGGTTCTCGATGCCGTCGGTTGCGCGGCGAAGGTCCTCCTCGTCGCAGAACCGCCACGGGCCGAACTCCTCCGGCGAGAACATCTCCTTGGAGTTGCGGTAGCCCAGTTCGACGTAATCGATGCGGGCCTCGCAGCAGGCGCGATAGACGGCCCGGACGATCTGGAGGTCAAAATGGCTGTCGTTGGCCAATCCGCCGTCGCGGATGGTGCAGTCAAGAACCTTGATTTCCGGTCGAAACACGGCACGCCCCTTCGTTCAGTTCCCAATAAGCCGACCCACCCGCCCTCCGCCGGGCGGGTTGGGTATTATACACCTGTCCGCCTTCGGGGGAAGAGGTTGTATTGCAAGACGGGTCGAGTTCTGGTGACAGACACCTTCATTCGCCTTGACGCGGTGCGGCTGGGCGGATAGGGTGGCGGCACGACCGGCATAGATAAGCGCGTGTCACCAGAACTGCTGTTGCGTTTCGGTTGGAGACGGCATACAGTCTTGGCATCAAGTCCGAATTGAAAGGGGGTTCAGATGACCACGGAAGAACGCCTGGAGAAACTGGAGCGGGAACTGGCCCGAATACAAGCTGGCGGGCCGGACAATGAGGTCCGAGCCCGTCGCTTTGTGTTGATCGATGAACACCTAGCGGCGATCGAGCGGCAGCTGGCCGAGATGCAGACCGAGTTGCGTACTCACGTTACGCGTATGCAGGACGAGAACAGCAACGCCGGGGCCACGGTGGGCGTGGACCAGGACAGACCGAGGCTGAGTTGCTTGGACGAGAAGGGCGAGACCCGCGCCGGGCTAGACGCCGCCAAGATCGGGCCGAGCGTGATCTTGCACGACGACAACGGCGAGACAGTCGCCCGGTTACCCGTCGGACACACCCCAGAACTGGAATGCAAACTGGCCACGCGCATTGCCGACCTCGGGCTGTCCGCTCGCGCGGAGAACATCCTCATATGTGAGGACATCATCAATGTCGGCCAACTCGTGCGCCTGAACGAGGATGACCTCCTGGCCCTGACCTCCTTCGGCAAGATCAGCCTGCGCGATGTAAAGCGGAAACTGGCAGATTTGGGGCTTTCGCTTCCGGATTTTCTCTCGGAACGGAGAAGAAACAAGGAGTCTTCAGTAACTACCGAGGCTTACCCGGCGTGGCGAGAGCGCCTGGGAGTTGTGGAGCGCGAACTCGCCGACATCAAGGGTGGCGTCGCTGTTCTCCAAGAAGTTCGGGCCAACCGTATTGTGCTCGTAGATGAAAACGGGAAGTGCCAGGCCATGCTCTTCACCGACGACGATGGGGCGAGGCTAATCCTGGACGACGAGCATGACCAGACCAGCGCCTGCTTGGCCATGGGCAAGAATGGGCCGGGGCTCTACCTGACCGACGAGAACGGCACGCGCGTGGCCAGGATGATTGCCACCAAGGATGGGCCAGCGCTAAGCATGCACGACGAGAACGGCGAGGTCCGCGCCTGGCTTGGTGCCACCAAGGATGGGCCAGGGCTGGCCCTCCTCGACAAGAACGGCAAGCCAATCTGGCAAGCCCCGTAGGCATTTGCCTGCTGGGAGATCTTGGATCAAGAAGGATACCTGTGGAGGTTCTTATGGTGACATTCAATTTGCTATTCCCTATTCTAAGTGTTTCCCTTTCCCTGCTGATTGCTGCTGTAGTTGCGTGCATAGCCTATTGGCAGCACAGCCTGGCCAAAGAGAGGTTCAAGTTGGATATGTTTGAGAAGCGTTTTGCGGTGTACAAAGCCACCCAACGGTTTCTATCGGTCATTTTTCGGGACGGCAAAGTGGATTTGGAGAAGTTGTCCGAGTTCCGACGAGATACACAAGATGCCACCTTTCTGTTTGGGCAGGAGATTCCTGCGTATCTGAAACGCCTTGACGTACAGGCCCTGAATCTCGTGGCTATCAACGATAGACTTCGCGGCCTGCAAGTTGGCGAAGAGAGAAGTCGTCTTTGCCGCGAAAAAACCGGATTGTTGCATGCATTAATCGGAGAACTGCCCAACCTGAAGAATGTTTTCGCCTCATATCTGAAATTTGATAAATGGAAGTGACACGAGAACGCTCAACTCCTGCACGGCTCAACGGCATCCCGGTTGCGCAATTTTACCCGCCGTAGGCGGGCCGCAATCGGAGGTTACCCCCTATCCTCACGGGTGGGGCGTGATGGCAAGGAGGGTGATCTCGTTCTTGCCGGGACCGTAGCACCAGAACACCCGATACGCCCCTGGCGTGCGCTGCTGGGCATAAGCCTCAAACACCTTGGCCTTCGGGTCGAAGGGGTTTTCGAGGGAGTGGTACGGGTGGGTTTGGAGTCCCGGATGCCGAGGATTGTCCGCCAGAAGCAGGATGGTCTTTCGAACCTGTTTGAAAAGCCCTTCCTGCCGGGATGACTTCGACTTGCCGGTTCCGGTGCGGGTCTGACCGGCATTATGGGCGGAGGTTTGGACTTCATCATATTGCCGACGGGCTGTGGGCGTCCATCGGACGGTGGCCATCAGCGGTCGTCCTCAGCGTCGTCCGAATCGGCCTTGACGTCCGGCGCCTCGGCGAACCGGCCCGCGCGCGCCTCCTCGATGCCTGCCCGGACCGCCTCCAGAGCCTTCGCGTTCTTGTAGAGCCAAACTTCGCGAGCGGGAACCGCCTCGGCAGGGATGACCTCCAAGGCGCCGTCCTCGTGCTCACGCACGATCACCAGGCGGTTAGCGTATCGGGGACCGAGCGTGAGCCGGCCCCTGGCATCCACGGTCTTGGTCGTCATCTCAAACGCCTCCTCCCTAAGCATTATTACCCATATCGGGCAAAAAGGCAAGTGGGAAATAGTGCAAATTCTGAAAATTGTGGAGATCGGCCCTCGTGGACGGCTCGGACGGCGGGGCAAAGCGGTCCCGATGAATCGGGAATACATCGGGACCGCACGCCGAGGCCACTTCGCGGCAAGCGCCGTTCCAATCTGCAATTTTACCCGCCGGCCTGTTGGGCGGGTTTACCCGCCGGTCTCTTGGGCGGGTTTACCCGCCCCCATCCAGCGTATATCCAATCTCGGCCTGAGATCAATCCAGAACAGGGCTGAACCTTGAACTTTGAACCTTGAACCGCCTCCAATTTTCCCCGTTTTCCCCTGCCATTTTGGCAGCCTGGGGCCGACGGACGCATGGAGCAGGGCCGATGGGAAGGGCCGAAACGTGCTCGCGGACGCATCATCACATCGGCATGCGTAGGGGGCAAAAAGGGGATCCAAAAGCGCCAATTCGGGGTAAGTTTCGACAAAAAAGTGAAAAAAAGTCGAAAAAAGCGCCCAATTTCGCCTTGCCCATCTTAACATTTCGGTCCTCAAACCCCCTTGGCACTGGCGCCAAGGCCGATTTGGCCTCCAAAACGGACCAAAATCCGCCAAATCCCACCCAAAACCGCCCGCCAACATATCGGCCATGCGCAATGTGTATGTGTGCCACCAGCACGCCGCGCGGTGGGCAGGAATGCCCACCGCGCTACCGCTTGGTCAAGGCCGGGCCGCTCGCTCGGGCGCTCGCGGCTAGTTGAAGGTGCTGCGCACGTGCTCTGCCGCCGGGCGGTCTCCGACAGGCCGTGTAGCGATGGACGAAAAACCACCTTTCAGGGGGGTAAGAGCAACTTTCAGGCCGTAGCATCAAAATATGCCGGCCTCAATGAGCAAGGCCCAGCCTGCGGCGGACGTCGGCGGGAGTGAGACCCCGGAGGAGGACGTCCTTTTCTGGGTGGGTGGCGCCGCGAAGGATCTCGACGTCCGACGGCCTAAGGCCCACCGCCTTCGCAAGCACGGCACAGACGGCCTTGTTGGCGGCCCCTTTCTCGGCGGGTTTCGCGACGGCCACTTTGAGCCGCTCGCCCAGCCGCCCGACGATCCGGTCGCGTGAAGCGCCTGGCACGACCTTCACGGCCAGGATTACGCCTTCTTCGCAGGGCTGGCAAATGGGCATCATCACCTCTCGTGCAATGAGCGGCTCGAAC
>DATLBA010000042.1:0-4158 GCA_035527275.1 Phycisphaerae bacterium | reverse complement strand
GAGCGTGCGGATCAGCGCCTCCTCCAGGTCCCTCAGATACCGGCGGACGTCGCGGCCGTGGAGGTCCAGGCGCAGGACGGGGTAGCCGACCACCTGGCCGGGGCCGTGGTAGGTGACGTCGCCGCCGCGGCTCGACTCGTGAACCTCGATGCCTTCGGCGCGGAGGCGGTCGGCCGAGGCGAGGACGTGCGGCCCGCGGGTCGAGCGGCCGAGAGTGATGACGGCGGGATCGTGCTCGACGAGCACCAGGTACGCGCCCTCGCGGGTGGCGGCCTTGACGCGGCGGACGAGGCGCTCCTGGAGGCGAAGCGTCGGCTCGTAGGCCGCACGCCCGACGTCGAGGGTCACCAGTTCAGCCATCGTTCGTTTCTCCCTCTCCCTCCCGGCGGGACGTTCCGCTTGCGGGAGAGGGGTTTTTTGACAAACCGCCTTTTTCTCCCTCTCCCCTTCGCGGGAGAGGGTAGGGTGAGGGGAAAAAGAACCGTCGTACGGCATTCACCCTCACCCCCGCCCCCTCTCCCGTCAAGGGAGAGGGGTGGTTTTCAACAGAACACAACGCCCTCTCAATCCCGGCGCGCCGGGGTTGAAAAACACAGCGGGGTACTTTTAGACGCGGAAGCCCGGAAATGCAACCCGAAAAGTTACACCAGGTTTGGGGGGAGTTAAAAAAGAATAAAGCCGGTCCAAAGTCCAAAAATCCAAGGTCTAAGGTCGGGCAACGGCCGCCTCCGTCGCCTTTAGGTCGCCGTTATGCTTGGTCTTCGACTCGACCAACTTACATTCTGCGACCATAAGCAGCAATGTCACAACCACCATGGCGAAATGCCAACAGTATTTCTTTCGTGTTTCCGGTTTCCAGGCTATTGTCCACTTGCTTAGTCCCGAAGGGTGCGGCCGAAGTTTCTCTCGGTTCAATGCCAGCCCCAGGGCTAATTCTGCTTGTTGTTTGAAGTAATGCATCCAGGCCATATCCATTTCGTCAGACAGCAAACAGTTAAGAAGGTGCGCAACATATGTGATAAAGGTGACAGCAAATACACCGTAGACAATTACCAACAAGTCCTTTATTCTTTCAGTATCTACTTGCGAATATAGGTAGCCAGCCACTGCCGCAGTGGAACCCCACAGAAGGAAGTTGATCTTCCATTCTATCTGCCGGCGTCGCCAGAGTTGTTCTTGGTTAATCCTTGCCAATTCCACAAAGACACTTGCCTTATCCGTTTCGGTCATGAAGGTTCCCCCTTTTAGGACCGTTTGGGCAGCGCAGGTTTTCGCCTTCGCCGGAGGAGCGCCAGGACGCCCCCGGCCAGGAGCGCCAGCGTCCCCGGCTCCGGCGTGATGTTGATCGAGGGAATCTGAAGTGTGCCTGACGTTGTCGTGGCGGGCATCTGCGCATAGTCGTCCAAGATGCCGTTGAACTCGATCTCGTCGGTCCCCCAAAACTCGTTCGCGGCGGCAATCGTGAAGTTCGAGCCGTCCAGGATGCCGATGTAGGGGTCTCCCGTCCCCGGGTCTATCGCGTTCATGTGAACCGCAATCCACGATGTCGGATAGGCCCCGATGCCCAATGTTGCCCTGTCATAGGCTCCTCCTAAAAAGCCTGTATATGGGCTTGCAAAATTTTTTAAATAAGCAACAGGAACCAAACCGCCTCCGGAGGAGATAAAACCCCCCAATTCATAAAACCCATCAGTTGGTATAGTTCCAATAACTGTAAAGTCATTTACAACATTAAGAGAATCATCAAAATTCCTTATATCCTGCAAATCACTAAGCCCCATTAAATCTTCCCAAGAAAAAATCACCGTTGCCGCCTCTGCGTTGCCGGCATGGCCGGCAACCGCCAAGGCAACCGCAATCGCGGCCACCGCCGCGGCGAACAGGGGGCGAGCATAAACTCGTGTGCCTGACGGGGCGCGGGCGGCGGGGTTCAAGGTCGGCTCCCTCCGTAGGTTGGATGCACCGTGTGCGTTAGAAATCGCTCGCGGGGGGGTCCCCCCGAAACCGCTCCTGCCTTCGACGGACGAGGATGCGGTTTTTCGTGCTGTAACTATACCCCATTTTTGCCGAAAAGCAAGCGGTTTGTGGGTGTGGCCGAGGATTGGGGCCGGGCCAGTCATCCTTGTCAGCCCCGGTAGCCCCGAAGGGGTCCCTTCGGGAGGGCGTATTGTTCTCTAGCCACGGGCGCAAGCCCGTGGAAACCAGGAACCAAGCAACACGCATTTCCTTTTGTTGCCGTTTCCAAGCCCCGTAGGGGCGCTTGAAAAGGTTCCATCGCCCCTACGGGGCTCCAACGGAGAAAGGGAAGAATGTTTTTTGTCCGTTTCCTTTCCACGGGCTTGCGCCCGTGGCTAGAGAACAGTCGTGCCTCCGGCACTTGTTACGGCCCCTTTCGATGCCCAACACCCGTGCCGGAAAAATTAGTCACACCCTACACGCCGGGGTGTGACCTTTCGAGCCGACGGCGTGCGCGGGGCCAAGGCTTGCCCGCCTCTGGCGCGGCCCCGCGCTACATTTTTTCTTTTGACCCCTCAAGGGCCATTCTCTGCGTCCCGTTCGACTGCGCTCAGGGCAAGTCTCGGCGCTCTCTGCGTTTAAAACCGTGTTAGCCCGTCGCGTGCATCGGCAGGCCGAGCCAGGCCTCGGCGGCTTCGAGGACAGCCTCGCAGAGGGTCGGGTGCGCGTGGATGGTGTCGGCCAGTTCCTCGACGGTCAACTCGTGGCGCATCGCCAGGGCGATTTCCTGGACGACGTCGGTCGCGTGCGGGCCGATGATGACCGCGCCGAGGATTTCGCCAACTGCCGCGTCGGCGATGAGTTTCACCTGGCCTTCCGGTTCGCCGTAGGCCCGGGCCATGCCGCTCGCGCGGTAGGAGAATCGCGCCACGCGCACGTCCGCGCCGACCTGGCGCGCCTCGTCTTCCGCCAGGCCGATCGTCGCAACTTCCGGATGCGTGTAGATGCCGATGGGAACAACGCGGCGGTCGTCGCGCGCCTCGTGGCCGGTGGCGTTGTCGGCCGCAACGACGCCCATGCGGCTCGCCAGGTGGGCGTACTGGCGCGTCTCGGCACAGTCGCCGATGGCGTACACACCTTGGACGCTGGTGCGGCAGCGGTCGTCCACCTGGACGACCTGGCCGTCGAGTTGGATGCCGACGTCCTCCAGGCCTAGACCATCGGTGTTCGGCACGCGTCCGACGGCCACAAGGACCCGGGCCGCCTGGACCTTCTCACCACCGTCCACTTGGGCCGTCACGCCGCCCTTCCCTGCTTTCAAGCCCGTCACCTTCGAGCCGGTCAGCACCTTCACCTTGCGTTTTTTCAGGCTCGCAAGAATCGCCTTGGCGACATCCTTATCCACGTTGGGGGCGAGGCAGTCGAGCATTTCGACGACGGTCGTCGGGATGCCGAGTTCCGAATAGAGGGTGGCGAACTCGCAGCCGATGATGCCGCCTCCGATGATGAGAACGCTTTCCGGCAGGTCCTCGGCGGTCGTCGCCTCGTCGGTGGTCCAGACGAGGCCCGAGTCCCAGGGCAGGAACTCCGGCCGGGCCGGATGCGAACCGGTCGCCACGATGACGGCCCGCGCGCGGACCTCCTCGGACCCGTCCTTCGCCTCGACCGCCAGGCGGTCGGGCGCAACGAGGCGGCCCCGGCCGCGGAGAACCTCCACGCCGGCGCTCTTCAGGAGCCCTTCGACGCCCGTGCGGAGGCCGGCCACGACGCCCGCCACGCGCTTCATGTAGGCCGGACCGTTCACTTTCGGGCTGCCGACCTGGAGGCCGAACTCCTCGGCTCGGCGGATGTTCCACGCCAGTTCGCTCGCATGGAGCATCGCTTTGGTTGGGATGCATCCGACGTTCAGGCAAGCGCCGCCCAGGTGGCCCCTTTCGATGCAGCAGACCTTGGCGCCTCGACGTGCGGCGCGGACGGCCGCTTCGTATCCGCCCGGCCCGCCGCCCAGGACAGCCACGTCGTATTCGCGCACGCTTCCCTCCTTCCGACCATGCACCGGATGCGTCAGGCGCATGGTAGCGGCGGCGTCCGGGAACGTCAAACGCAAAAGGGCTCTTCGAAGGTCGGGCGCCGGCGCTGCATGCCCACCCGAACAGGGTGGGCATGCCACCCACCAACAGCGGCGGAATCCGTTCATGCGGC
>DATLBA010000041.1:0-36356 GCA_035527275.1 Phycisphaerae bacterium | reverse complement strand
TCGGCGTAAAGGGTGTCGAAGGCGAGGCTCGACTTGCCGGACCCCGAAACGCCGGTCACGACCGTTAGCCGCCGGTGGGGGACGGTGACGTCAACGCCCTTGAGGTTGTGGGTCCGTGCGCCCTTGACTTCGATGTTCCGCTGCATGCGCAGATTCACCCCATACTAAACAATCCTTCAGCCTATCCGGCGGGGGAAGGGGTGTCAAGGTGGTGGGCGACAACGATGGGGTTCGGCCTTCGCCCCGATGAAAAACACCGCGTGCGGGGTGGGACTTTACCCGCCGTCCGGCCGCCGCCCCGTCGGGGCTATGGCGGAGGCGGCTGGCGGGCACCCCGCACGCACGCCATATCGGGACAGCAGAATCGGTATTTTGATAGAGGCTCTAACTCCAGAAACAGCAAGGACTTATGGACACATCGGGAAAAATTGGACAAGTTGCTTGACTTTCGCCGAATCCGTGTTCGTGTTATAGTTGTTTCAGTATCGGGGGTAGCGGGTCAGGCTCTCAGAAGGTGGAGGAGGGTTTGGCCCGCGTTTGCTTTTCCCGACAAACTACCGGAAGGAGGTAAAGAGGGCCGCGTTGCGGGGGCATGGAGAGCGGCCCGAATCGAGGACCGGCCGGCGAGTCGGCCTCGGAACTGAATAACCGATAGCGGTCTGGTGACCGTATTGGGCGACTTTCGGAGGGTGTTTCTTCCGAAGGTCGCCCTTTTTTCGTCGGTGCGGGCTGGGGTGCCCGAAAGGCGGAGAAACCCGGACCTGGGACAGAAGGCAACAAGCGAAAGGAGGTGATGCGACGGATTGAGGGGTATTTCGGATTTGTCGCCCGGTCGGCGGGGGTGCGGACGAGGCCGACCGGTCGTTGCGGATAGCGATAGGCGTTTACGATAGAGGCAGGTTGGAAACGGAAGGGAAGCAAAAACAGGTGGTCAAAGTTGCGGCGGGCCTAATGCGAATCGATCCCGCCGCAAGGCAGCGGCCCTAATGGGTCGAAAGGAGACGGAAAGATGAAGCGGATGAAGAAGTTGCCTGCTTTTCTGACAGCAGCTGTTGCATGCGTCCTTTGGGTCTCGTCCGCGGCCGCTTGGCCGGTCGAGGTCTACAGCGTGGACGGCCCGCAGGACCCGCTGTTCGTCGAGGGCTTGGTGCACGAGATCGGCGACTGGTTCCCGCCTGGTGAAGAAATCATGTCCACGTGGTGGGAGACGACGGAGACGGCGTGCTTCGACGGAAGCGATGATCCGGGAATCATCAACGTGATGGTGGAAATCATCAACATCGACGTCCCGGGAGATCCTTACCTCTGGTACGTGGCGGACCCGGAGACGCTCATCACGAACTTCGACGGGTGGATCGGCAACGCAGGCCTGGGGAATGCGGAAGAGGCGTTCAAGATTGACAGCGTCGGGATTAACCAGCCGCTGGTCTTCGAGAGCATGATACCCGACGACCGCTTCCAACTCGGCGAGACCTGGCAGTTCATCATCCAGGACTTCAGTAACGGTTTAGGCGGCCCGCCTGCGCCGTTCGACAGCCTCGGCATCGCCTGGGTGAGCGGCGGCGGGCCGCTCTCGACGGGCAGCATCATCACGCCCGAGCCGGCCACGATGGCGCTGCTGGCGCTGGGCGGCGCGTTTGCTCTGATTCGCCGCAGGCGTAAGTAGAAAGAAGAAGAACGCCCCGGCCGGAAGGCAGGGGTGTGTGAACAGGGGTGCGGGTTGGGGTGCCCGAAAGGCGCGAGTGCCCGCACCCCATAGAGGCAGCAGAAGGGCCGGGTCGCTGGTCTCGGCGGCCCGGCCTTTCTGTTTTCGGCGCGCCGGTGGGTGGATGCACCGGCGGCCCGCGGCCTAGCCGGTGACCGGGGTGAGGCGAAAGATACGAGCGGCCTTGGTGGCGGCGGCGAGGTCGCCGTCGCGTAAGGCTTTGCGCACGGCGTCCAACTTGCGAACGTCCTGGAGGGAGAGGTACGGCGCCCATCCCTCGTCGGACTCGATGACTTCGACCTCGACCTCGGCCACGTACTCGCCTTCTTGAACCAGTTTGACCTGTTTTCGTGTGGTCACGTCTTCCTCCGCAAAAAGTTGGTGCTCCATTCCTGAGGATCGGGCTGATAGGCCGTCACCAGAACGGCCGGGCCGTCCGCACCCCGGGGGATGCCCCAAACGGCGTGGACCGGCCTGCCCTTCGCATCGCGCTGGAGAACCAGAACGCACGGGCCTTTCCGGCCGCCGCCCCGATGGGGCTTTGGCGGAGGCGGCTGCCCCGCAGGGGTCCGGACCCTGCCTTTTAGGCCGGGGATCGCTTGCTGGCGCTCAAACCGAAGAGCAGAGCGGTGGCGAGAAGGGCGCCTCCAGCGCCTAAGACGGCGAGGCGGACGGTGCGGCCGGCGGAGAGTTCCAGGACGCGGAGCGCGAGCGCCGGCGCCGGTTCGGCCGGCGCAGGTTCCCCGCGCGCCTCGGAATTGAGGGTCACGGGCTGGGGCAGGCGGATTTCGCCCGGTCGCGTAATCCCCAGTTCGTGGCGCGCGACGCGCTCCATGTAGGCGGGGTCGCGCCGAAGCGCCTCGGCGGCAGCCTCCAGTTGGGCCTCGGTTTCCTTGAGCACGTTCACCTCGGCCTGCATCCGGGCGCACTGGCGGCCGACGGAAAGCCGGCGCTCGGCTTCCGGGCCGAGGGTCGCCAGCGCCACGAGCGTGCACCCGACGACGAGGACGGGCCAGTAAAACCATCCGCCAGCCCAGGCGCCGGATGCGAACTTGAAATCTCGGGTCCGGTCTTTCACGTGCTCACGCCTTTTTCCAGAGGAAGTTGCCGTAAACCGCCTGGTCGCCGAGTTCCTCTTCGATGCGCAGGAGTTGGTTGTATTTGGCGACGCGGTCGGTGCGGCAGAGGCTGCCGGTCTTGATTTGGCCGGTTCCGGTGGCGACGACGAGGTCGGCGATGGTGGTGTCCTCGGTTTCGCCGGATCGGTGGCTGACGACAGCGGTCCAGCCGGCGCGGTGGGCCATCTGGATGGCCGCCAGCGTCTCGGTCAGCGTCCCGATCTGGTTGACCTTGATGAGGATGGAGTTGGCGCAGCCCTCTTCGATGCCGCGCGCCAGCCGCTTCGTGTTCGTGACGAACAGGTCGTCGCCGACCAGTTGGACGGCGTCGCCGAGGCGGTCGGCCAGAAGTTTCCAGCCCTTCCAGTCGTTCTCGGCCATGCCGTCTTCGATGCTGCAAATGGGATACTTCTCGACCCAGTCGGCGTAGAACTCGACCATCTGCTTGGCCGAGAGTTTGCGTTTTTCGCTGTGGAGGTGGTATTTGCCCTTTTCATAGATTTCGCTGGAGGCCGGGTCGAGCGCGATCCAGACGTCCTTACCGGGCTTGTATCCGGCGGCCTTGATGGCCTGGAGGATGAGTTGGCAGGCCTCCTCGTTGCCCTTTTTGAGGGCCGGGGCGAAGCCGCCCTCGTCGCCGACGTTCGTGGAATACTTCTTCTTTTTGAGGACGCCTTTGAGGGCCTGGAAGATTTCGACGGCCATGCGCAGCCCTTCGCGGAAGGACGCGGCGCCGAGCGGCATAATCATGAATTCCTGAAGGTCGATGTTGAAGTCGGCGTGGCGTCCGCCGTTCAGAATGTTGCACATCGGAACGGGGAGGATGCGGGCCGACGGGCCGCCGAGATAGTTATAGAGAGGGAGGGCGGCCTCTTCGGCGGCGGCCTTGGCGACGGCCAGGCTCACCCCCAGGATGGCGTTGGCGCCGAGGTTGGCCTTGTTCGGCGTTCCGTCCAGGGCGATCATCGTCTCGTCGATGGCCACCTGGTCGCGGGCGTCCATGCCGATGATTCTCGGCCCGATGAGGTCGTTGACGTTCCCGGCGGCCTTGGTGACGCCTTTGCCGCCGTAGCGTTTCGCGTCGCCGTCGCGCAGTTCGACCGCTTCGTGTTCGCCGGTCGAGGCGCCGCTGGGGACAGCGGCGCGGCCAAGGGCGCCGCCGTCCAGTTCGACGTCCACTTCAATCGTCGGCGTCCCTCGCGAATCCAGAATCTGGCGGGCCTGGACATCGCAGATGGTATTCGGCATGGTGCGGAAACTCCCTTCGCAGTTCGGCCGGGAATCCCCTCGCTCGGATTCCGGCCACGTTCCTGTTATCGGACAGTGATTTGGGGTCGCTTCACTCAAATCCGTCGGAGGGCAAGTATAAGGCCGGACGGGGGGGCGTCAACTCCGGTTATCGCCGGGCCGGGAGTTTCCTCCAATCGGGGCGGGTTCGACTTTCCGCGATGGCCTCTTGAAATCCGGCGAAACTTTCGGTAAAGGTAGCGGTTCCATAGGAGTGGAACACGCCCAGTCTCCCGGCGGGCAAAGGAGGGTTCCAAGGTGGATGTTGTCATTGATGTCGAGAACCTGACGAAATGGTACGGGCGGACGCTGGCGCTCGACCGGGCGACTTTTCAGGTCAGGGAAGGCCAGATTGTCGGTTTTCTCGGACCCAACGGCGCGGGCAAGACGACGGCGCTTCGCATCCTGACCGGTTTCATCCCCGCCACCAGCGGCCGCGCCGCCGTCGCCGGACACGATTGCCTGACCGAAAGCCTCGCCGTCCGTTCCTCGGTCGGCTACATGCCGGAGAACGTTCCGCTTTATCCTGAGATGCGGGTCGAGGAATATCTGAAGTTCCGTGCGGCGTTGAAAGGCGTGCCGCCCGCCAGGCGCCGCGCGGCGGTGGCCGGCGTCGTCCAGCAATGCTGGCTGAAGGATGTGCGGCGGCGACTGGTGGGGCAACTGTCGAAAGGGTTCCGCCAGCGCGTGGGCCTGGCCGAAGCGCTCATCGCCGACCCGCCGGTTCTGATCCTCGACGAGCCGACCATCGGCCTGGACCCCGCTCAGATTCAGGAGACGCGGCGTCTGATTCGGTCGCTCGGCGGCCGGCATACGATTCTCCTGTCCAGTCACATCCTGCCGGAGGTCGAGAGGACGTGTTCGCACCTGGTCATCATCGCCTCCGGCCGCATCGCCGCCGCCGGAAGCGTCGAGAGCCTTCGCCAAGGCATGGCCGAGCGGTATCGCGTCGTCCTGGAGATTCGCGCCGGGGGCGAGGGCGGCGGGCCCAACGAGATGGCCCGCGCTCTCGAGCAGGTGGCCGGCGTCGCCAACGTGGCGAGCGACGACGCTGGCGACGGCTGGTGGCGCCTTGCCGTCACCCCGTCGGCCGGGAAGGACGTCCGCGAAGCGCTCCACGCGCTCATTGCCCAGCGCGGGTGGCGCCTGCGCGAAATGCACAGCGAGGCGCCGACGCTGGAGGAACTATACGTTGAGATTACGGCGGGCGATGCGGCCGCCGAGGCCGCCTCGGCGGCATGAAAGCAACCCGGTGCTCGCACCGGGCGCACAGGGAGCGTAGCGCCGGGGTTTATCCCCGGCGCAATCGCCGGGCGCGCCGGGCATAAAGCCCGGCGCTACGTCAGCGATTCATCGAGAACCAAGGAGCCACTCGATGCGGAATGCCTTTCTCCTGACGCGGCGGGAGGTCGCCTCCTACTTCGTCTCGCCCATTGCATACGTCGCGATGGCCTTGTTCCTGGTGATTTCGGGGTTCTTCTTCGCCCTGGCCGACTTCCGCCCCGGCGCCCCGGCCGCCATGCGCTCCATCTTCGAGGTGATGATGGTCATCCTGATCTTCATCCTGCCGATCCTCACGATGCGGAGCCTCGCCGAGGAACACCGCAGCGGGACCATCGAGACGCTGATGACCGCTCCCGTGACGGACGCCGGTGTGGTCGTCGGCAAGTTCCTCGGCTGCTGGATCGTGTATCTCGTCATGCTGGCGCCGACGCTTCTTTACGTCGCGCTGCTTGCGTCGTTCGGCAATCCGGATTACGGCCCCGTTGCCGCCGGGTACCTGGGACTGGCGCTGCTGGGGGCGGCTTATGTTGCGATTGGCATCCTCGCGTCGTCGCTTACGCAGAACCAGGTGATCGCCGCCGTGGTGGCGTTTGTCGTCCTGATCGTCCTCGCGCTGCTCGCTCCGTGGATCGCGTCGGCCGTTCCGTCGCCCTGGCGGACGGTCATCCTGCAGGCCGCTGTCCAAACGCATTACACCGATTTCAGCCAGGGCGTCGTGGACCTGGTCCACGTGATCTATTTTCTGGCGTTGACCCTGTATGCCCTGTTCTTGTCGGTTAAAGTCCTGGAGAGTCGCCGATGGCGTTGAAAAAGGGAAATCAAACCGAGCGCGTGGCGCCGCCTCCCGCCGAGGGCGGTCTGTCTCGATCCCAGCGCTGGACCCGCTTCGGCTCGAACGTCGCCGTGGCCCTCGTGCTGGCGACGATTCTGGTCGTCGCGGCCGTGTGGCTCTCCTCGGTGCTTCTGCGAGGCCGGGCGCGCAGCGACTGGACCGCCTCCGGCCGATTCAGCCTCAGCGACCGCTCCAAGGCCATTCTCAAAGGGCTTGACACCGATATCAAACTTTACTTCGTGTACCCCAATCCGGCCGGCTATCGCTACGAAAGCCCCGAGGCCCGGCGGAGCGACTTGATTGAATACGGGCGGCTGGGCGACCTCGTCGAAAGTTACGACCTCGCCGCCGGCCGCATCAGTGTCGAACGCGTGGACCCGCTCAACCCGGTCCAGGCCGACGCCTGCCTGGCCGGCCTCCGCGAAACCTTCAGCGAGGGCTTTGCGCGCAAGAAGGAACTCCTCGGGGAGTTCGCGGCGTTCCGCAAGGAACTCGACGCCTTCATCTCGAAAGAACTGGAGACGCTTCAGGCGTTCGGGACGCTGGAGCCGCCGCCCCCCGCCGGCCTACTTCAGAGCCTCACCAGCGCCGCCAACGAACTGGTGACCCTTTCCAAGAAGGCTCAGTTGCAACTCTTGGGCGAGATGTTCGGCGCGGACCTCTCGCCCGCCGACGAGGCGGCCACCCTCGACGAGGCGGCCACCCTCGACGAGGCCAAGACCCTCACCGCCGCCATCGTCGAAAGATTCAAAATCTTTCCCGACTTCTACGCGCGTGTCCTCGAGGCGGGCGAAGAAGGGAAACTCGGCGGACCCATCCCCCTCTCGATTAAGACGTTCCTCCAGACGGCGTCCGACCGCTATAAGCCGCTCCGCGAAAAGGCTGCCGCCCTTCAGGAAAAGGTCACCGGACGCACCGAGGAAAAGTTCGACGAAATCGAACAGCGCCTCCAGCAGCAGAGCAAGTTCGTCCTGGTCCGGGGACCGGCGGACGTCAAGGTCCTCGGCCCGGAAGAGTTCTGGCTCCGGCGGCCGGGGTTTGAAGAGGAAGGCCAGGGCGTCTTCTCCGGCGAACGCATCCTCACCGCGGCCGTCCTCAGCCTGGCGCGGCCCGAGAAGCCCGCCATCCTGTTCGTCACCCACGGCAGCCCGGCGTCCGGCTGGGGCGGGGCTTACGCACAACTGGCCCGCCGCCTCGAAGGCCTCAACTTCATCGTCCAGGACTGGGACCTGGCGCGCGGCGGCGAGATGCCGACCCCCGAGCACATGACCTTTTCGGTCCTTGTCCTCGTCCCGCCGCAGGCCGATCCCCGGAGGCCTCCGCCCAGTCCTGAGGCCTGGGCGCCCGCCCTCAAGGCCGTCGAAAAAGGCACGCCGGCCATCGTCCTGGTCGAACCGGAGACCATGATGAGCCCGACCGTGCCATACCGGGACCTGTTCGAGATGTTCGGCGTCGAGGCCCGTTTCGACGCCGTCGCCGTCCACAGGCGGGTGGTGGACAGTCGCGGAACCGAAAAAGCCATCCCGCAGATCGTGATAACCAACTATCCCGACCACACGATTACCGTTCCCGTGGGCGCGCTCCCGACGCTTCTCCGGACGGCCATGCCGGTAATGCCGAAGGAAAAAGCGCCCGAGGGCATCACGGTCGCGCCGATTATGTTCCTGCCCACCGGCCCGGACTTCTGGGCCGACACCGTCGCCTTCCAGGTCATGCGGGGTGAGGCCGAACGCGACGAAGCCGATGACCTGATCCCGACCAGGGAGCGCCCCATCCCCTTGGCCGTCGCCGTCACGCGCGAACTGCCCAAGGAAGGCTCGGGCGGGGAGGCGGCCGGCGAAGCGCCTCAGGAGACAGAGCCCCGGGTTCAGCGGCTGGTCATCTTCGGCGACAGCGACTTCGCCCAGGACCGCATCGCCTTCTACCGGGGCATGTTCCCCGGCAACGCCGAAGTGTTTCTGGGCGCCGTCCTCTGGTCCGCCGGTCAGGATGATCTAATCGCCGTCGGCCCCGAAACCATGGAGGCCCGCCGGCTCGGCGAAATCCCCGGCCTGCTCGCCATGCGAATCGTTCTGATCGGTGTCTTGCCGGCGCTGGTCGGCATCGCGGGAGTCGTCGTCCTCGTGCTCCGGCGACGCTGAACCGTCTCGCAACCACGGTCCGCAACCGGGTAACGCAGGAGGCAGCAATGAAGTATTCGACGACGCTCGTTCTCGCGGCCATTGTGGTCCTCGCCGCCGCGCTCCTTTACGCCTTCCGCGACAGGTTGACCGGCGAGGTCCCTGCGCCGCCGGAACCCGCCCGGACGTTCGCTTTAATCGAGGACGCTTCCGCCGACGATGTCGAGACGCTAACGCTCCTTGCGCGCAGCCAAGGCGACCGGATGACAGAGCACCTCGTCCTGGTCCGGAAGGACGGAACCTGGCGCCTCGCAAAACCGGTGGACTATCCGGCCGACGATTGGCAGGCGCGGTCCCTTGCGCGCGCCGCCGTCGAGGCCAAGTATCGCCAGGCCATCGAGCCGGGCGCTCCGGACGCGCCGAGCCTCGCCGCCCTCGGCCTGGAGGAGCCCGCCTTTCGCGTAATCCTCTCCGTCAAAGCGACCGGCGAGCAGCCCGCCCGCACCATCACCATCGACGTCGGCAACAAGAGCGCCTTCGGCAACCACCTTTACGTCCGCACCGACCGGCCCGCCAAGACCGTGGTCCTCGAGTCGGCCGACCTCCTCGAGGAGGCCCGCAAACCCGTCGGCGAATACCGCCGGCGCAAACTCATGGACCTGGCGCGCGGCGACGTTGTCCGCATCGACCTGGAGCGCAAGGAAAGCCGCGTCCGCATCCAACGCGCCGAAGAAGGCGCCGACCGGTGGGTTCTCTCCGAACCCCTGACCGCTCGCGCCGACGGCGACGTGGTCTCCGGTCTTCTCGGCTCCGCCCTCGGCGTCCGCGCCGCCGAATTCATCGACGATGCGCCGAAGGACCTCGCCCGGTACGGCCTCGATGAGCCGCGCCTCTCCGTCACCCTCTGGAAGAAGGCTCCCGAGCCCGAAAAGGCCGAGCAGCCGCCCGAGGGCGAGGGTGACCCGGCCGGCGACGAGAAGCCGGAGGCCAGGCCCGAACCCGTCAAAGCCGTCACGTTGAAGTTCGGCTCCTGGGCCGACGTCAAGGACGAAACCGCCCACGTGACGACCGACGACGCCTGCGTCGTCAGCGCCGACGCCGAGACGTTCAAGGACCTCGACAAATCCGCCGCCGACATCCGCGACCAGCGCGTCCTGGCCGTCAGGAAAGACCAGGCCAAGCGCATTCATCTGAAAACAGAAGCGGGCGAGTTGGAACTGGCCAAGGTGGACGATGTGTGGAGGCTCACGGTCCCAGGCCGTCCGGAGATGCCCGCCGACTCCGACAGCGTGGACGGCCTCCTCGAGGAAGCCGCCGGCCTCAAGGTCGTCTATTTTCTCGCCGACCTGAAAGAAGAATTGCCCCAGGGCTTCGGCGAACCCCAGACCGAACTGCGCATCCAACTGGAGGGCGAAGCGGCGCCGCGCGGAATGGACGTGGGCGGCACCGCTGAATCCCGCACCCTCGTCCGCAACGTCCGCGAGGATTGGATCGGTCGCGTCAACGAAACGAATCTGGACTGGACCAACAAGGAATGGCTCGCCTACCGGAACAAGCAAATCCTGGCGTTCGACGCGAAACGGGCCACGCGCCTCACCGTCCAGACCCCCGACCGGACTCTCATTCTTGAGAAAAGCGAGGACACGTGGCGCCTCATCCGGCCCATCGAGGCCGAGCCGCGCGAATCGTTCGTCCCCGGCCTCCTCAAACAGTTGGAGAACCTGGTGTGCGAATCCTTCGTGGCCGCCACCAGCGACTTCAAATCCTACGGCCTCGAAACCGGCCAGGTCCTCTGCACCGTCACCCTGGGGCCGCCGGAGGAAGGTGCAAAACCCGAGGAAAAGGTTCTTCACCTCACCGTTCAAGACGACGGCTCGGTCCTCGGCCGCCTCCAGGGCGGCGACCTCGTCTTCAAGGCGCCCGACCGCCTTCTCTCCGACGTGGCTGCCGAGCCGCTCGCGCCGACGCTGACGGACGTGGCTTCCTACGACATCGACCGGCTGGAAATCGCCGCCGGGGAGGCCCGGATGCGCCTGGCCAAGGAGGACGGCAAATGGCAGCGCGTGGACGAGTCCGGCCAAACCGTCGGCGAGGCGGACGCCGCTGGCGACCTGGCCCCGGCGGGGCTGGCCACGGCCGTCGCGCGCCTCGTCGCCGCCCGCTGGGCCGCCTATGACGCCAAGGACCTCAAACAGTTCGGCCTCGAAGAGCCCGCCTTCCGCATCACGTTTGCCGCCAAGGAGGAAACCGTCACGCTCCTTGTCTCCGACACCCGTGTGCCGGAGAACGTCGCCGACCTCATCGAAGGAAAGCCCCTCCGCTATGCGATGGTCGAGGGCGGCAAGCGCGTCGCCATCCTCGCCGGTCGGGATTTAAAGAGCATCCTCGATGCGACCGAGTCCCTCAAGAAGGCGGCTGAAAAGGAGTCGCCGTAGCGCAGGGGTTTACCCGCCGGCCTGTTGGGCGGGCTTGCCCGCCAGTCCCTTGGGCGGGTTTATCCCCCGCGGCCGTTTCTCCAAAGCCGCCGGCGCCAAAAAAGGACCGCGTGGTCGCCGCGGCGACCGAACGCGGTCCCCCGAACTCTCGCGATAGTATGGGATTGAGAGCAACGTCTTTAGTGAGGCATGATACGGTGATGTTATCCCAGGCTAAAAAGCGTTTAGTGAGGGGGATTCCCGCTATTCTGGCTGGCGGAGTCGCAGCGTACTTTAGCGGGCGGCTGACTGACTCTGTGGCGCTCGGCACTGCGTTTGTAGTAGTGGGTATATCCACGGGCGGGCTCTTGACTTGGGCTGCGGCCAGGCTCGCGGGCAGGAAATGGGATCGCGAGTATGTGCTAGCGCCCGTGGCGGGGTATTGTGCCGCCGGTGCCGCTACGCTGTGCCATGTGTCCCTAGGTTGGGAAGTCCCTTCTGTGTTGGTTTTGCTTGGTGCTTTTTCTGTGTTCTACGGGCTGCTAATGTGGCGGTTTGCACGACCGGGCGGGGAACCAAACCTCCGGTCCGAAACCCGGCGATGAGACCACAGGGCAGCACTACAAGTGGGCCGCCTGGAATCGCCTCGTGGCGGCTTACGGCGACGACAACGGTGAGCCGCGGGACCTCCTCGCCACCTGCCGTTACGATGGGCTCAATCGAAGGATCCAGAAAGTTGTTCAGGGTGACCCCGACGCGACCTATGATTACTACTACAACGGGTCGTGGCAGGTGCTGGAGACGCGGGAGGGCGCGGGCGCGCCGGAGAGCCTCCAGCCCAAGGTCCAGTACGTCTGGTCACAGCGTTACATCGATTCGCCCGTCCTGAGGGATCGCGACACGACGGGCAACGACGAACTGGACGAGACGCTGTATTATGCGACGGATGCGAATTTCAACGTCACGGCCCTCACCGACACAGGCGGCCGCCGTCAGGCGAGCAGGTCTCTGGCCACCTCGTCCGGCACGGCTGCATAATGGGCCAGTTCCATCGAGTACGTCGCCCGACCCTGGGTCAGACTGCGGACGGTGGTCGCGTAGCCGAACATGGTCGCCAAGGGCACCATGGCCGCGATAACCCGGGTCGTGCCACGCAGTTCCGTACCCGTGATGTCGGCCCGGTGGGCCATCAGATCGGCCGTCACATCCCCGAAATACTCATTCGGCGCGACTACCTGGAGCCGCATAATCGGCTCCAGCAGGCGGACGCCGACCTTTTCGACGGCCGCCCGGAGGGCCAGGCTTCCCGCCGCCTCAAACGCGATGTCCGACGAGTCCACCTCGTGGTATCGCCCATCGAGGATCGTGACCTTCACGCGGATAAGTGGATAGCCGGTTTCGATGCCTGCGGCGGCGGCCTCGCGAATGCCCTGCTTCACCGCGCGGATGAACTCGGTCGGGATCGCCCCGCCCTTGATGGCATTCTTAAACGTGACCGGTTCGGCCTCCATGTCGCCGCCGGCGGTCGGCTCGACGCGGATCTTGACCACCCCGTATTGACCGTGGCCACCGGTCTGGCGAATGAACCGGCCCTCGGCTTCGACGGTCTCGCGGATCGTCTCGCGGTAGGCGACGCGCGGCCGCCCCACCGCCGCGTCCACCTTGAAATCCCGCAGCATCCGGTTCTTCAACACTTCCAGGTGCAGTTCGCCCATGCCGGAGATGATGGTCTGGCCTGTGTCCGGGTCCACGCGGTACTCGAAGGTCGGGTCTTCTCGCGCGAGAATGTTGAGCGCTTCGCCGAGCCGTGCGCGGTCGTCGGCGGAGCGGGGCTCGATGGCCATCGAGATGACCGTCTTCAACACGCCGATCTTCTCCAGGCACACGGGGTGGCGGGTGTCGCAGATGGTCTCACCCGTCACCGATTCCCTGAGGCCGACGACCGCGATGATGTCGCCCGCCGAAACCCGGTCCTCTCGAATCCGCTCGTCCGCGTGCATCCGCCACAGGCGTTGGACGTTTTCCTTCTTGTTGCGGGTCGGATTGAGAACCCGCATGCCGGCCTTCAGGCGACCCCGATACACCCGGACCCAATGCAGGTCGCCGTGGGCATCCGAGGTGATCTTGAAGACCAGCCCGACGAACGGTTCCCCCGGGTCGGGCTTGACCATGACCTCTTTTGTTTCGCCGCGCTTCCCGACCGCGTGGCCCGTCACGGCCCCCACCTCCAACGGGCTGGGCAGATAGTCGTTGACGGCATCCATCAGCGGCTGGATGCCTTTGTTCCGAAGGGCCGCGCCGCACAAACAGGGCACCAACTTCGACCGGATGCAGCCGGTGCGGATGGCGGCCTTCAAATCCTCGGCGGCGACGCGATGATCTTCGAGGTATTTGTGCATCAGGTCGTCGTCCACTTCGGTCACCTGTTCGACGAGTTGCTCCCGGGCGGCCTCGGCGTCGGCCCGAAGTTCGTCGGGAACGTCGGCCTCCTCAACCCGTGCCCCGAGTTCGTCGGGGAAGTAAACGGCGCGCATGCGGACCACATCGACGACGCCGCGGAAATCGGCGCCCTGGCCGATGGGAATCTGGACCACCACCGTCCGCGGATGGAGCCGCTTGCGAATCTCCGAGACGACCCGTTCCCAATCCGCGCCGACGCGGTCGAGTTTGTTGATGAACGCGAGGCGCGCCACGCCGTAACGGTCCGCCTGCCGCCACACGGTTTCGCTTTGAGCCTCGACGCCTCCGACGCCGCAAAAAACCACGATGCAGCCGTCCAGGACCCGTAGCGAGCGCTCGACCTCGACCGTGAAGTCCACGTGGCCCGGCGTGTCGATGAGGTTGATGGTGTGACCTTTCCACGGCAGGGTCGTTGCCGCCAAATGAATCGTGATGCCGCGCTGCTGCTCTTCGGGGTCGAAGTCCATGACGGCGGTGCCGTCGTGGACCTCGCCCATCTTGTAGGTCTTGCCGGCGTAGAAGAGGACGCGCTCGGTGACCGTGGTCTTACCGGCGTCGATGTGCGCGGTGATGCCGATGTTTCGGATTTTTTCGAGCGATTCGGTGCTCATGGTTTCACGCAAGGAATCCGGCGCGCGCAGCGCGCGTGGCCGTTCCCTTCGGTTCTTCTTTGCCGCCTTTCTAGCCAAGGCGGCTGCATGTTTGGTCCCGATAGAGGCAAAGAAATCGGGACCTGCGACCCCGCGCCGACAGGTCCCGGCCGGATTACCACGCGAAGTGGGCGAAGGCCTTGTTGGCCTCGGCCATTCGGTGGATGTTCTCGCGTGTCTGGATCGCGGTCCCCTCCCTGCGGTAAGCCGCAACAAGTTCCTCGGCGAGGCGGTCGGCCACCGGCTTGCCCGACCGGCCCCGCACCGCCTGGAGAATCCATCGGGTCGCCAGGCCGAGCCTCCGCTTCTCGTTCACCTGCATCGGCACCTGATAGGTCGCCCCGCCGACGCGCTTGGAGCGGACCTCGATGCGCGGCTTGACGTTTTCAACCGCCTGGGTGAAGACGTCAAGGGGCTCGGCGTCCTTGACCCGATCGGCGATGATGTCCATCGCGCGGTAGAAAGCGCGCTGGGCCGTCGCTTTCTTGCCGTCCCACATCATCGAGTTGACGAACTTCTGGACGAGGTCGCTGCCGAACCTCGGGTCCCGCTTCAAGTGGGTATGGCCAGCGGTCCACTTCTTATAGGCCATTCTGATCTCCCGGCCATCGGATGTTCCGATTCGGCCTACTTGCTCTTCCTGCTCCCGTACTTGGAACGCCCCTGGCGGCGATTTTCCACGCCGAGCGTATCGAGCGTTCCGCGCACGATGTGGTAACGCACGCCCGGCAAGTCGCGCACGCGGCCGCCACGGACCAGCACGATCGAGTGTTCCTGAAGGTTATGGTCAATCCCGGGGATATAGGCCGTGACTTCCTTGCCGTTCGACAGGCGGACGCGCGCGATCTTCCGAAGCGCCGAGTTCGGCTTTTTCGGCGTCATTGTTCGGACGAGCGTGCACACGCCCCGCCGCTGCGGGCAGCGGCCCAGGGCCTGACTCTTGGTCTTGCGCCGCTGCCGCTTGCGCCCCTTTCGGACGAGTTGGTTAATGGTCGGCATTGCTCTGTCTCCGTTTCGGTGTATTGCGCTGGGCCTAGGGCTCCGGAAGAGGCTGCCGGACCTCGGAGCCGGAACCCAGTCCGACGGGCGCCTGCTCTTCAGCGACCACCTCGGCCAGGACCGGCGGCTCGGCATGGAGGCGAACCGTCGCCCCCAGATACGGCTTGAAACCGGTGCCGGCCGGGATGCGGTGTCCCAGGACGACGTTTTCCTTGAGTCCGAGAAGCGGGTCCACTCTGCCCGCCAGCGACGCCGAGGTCAAGACCTTGGTGGTCTCCTGGAAACTAGCCGCCGAGAGGAACGAATCGCTCTGGAGACTGGCTTTGGTGACGCCCAGGAGCATGGTCTGGGCGGTGGCGGGCTTGGGCCGGCGCTTCTTGGGCGCCGTGCCGCCGCCCTGCTCGGCAATGACCGACGCTTCCTCGAACTCGCTCTTCAGAACCAACTGGTCTTCCTCGAACTCCGTGTCGCCGGGGTCGGCAACCTTGACCATGCGGCTCAGGCGTTCGTTCTCGGCGCGGAACCTGAACTTGTCCACAACCTCTCCGGGGAGGAAATTCGCGTCGCCCGCCCGGTCTACGCGGACCTTGCGAAGCATCCGGCTCAGGATCGCCTCAACGTGCTTGTCGTTCGGCGAGACGTTCTGAGCGCGGTAAACGTTCTGGATCTCATGCAAGAGATACTTCTGGAGTTCCGCCTCGCCGGCGATGCGCAGGATGTCGTGAGGAACCAGCGGCCCGTCGGTCAGCAGGTCGCCGGCGTGAACGTGGTCGCCGGTGTGGACGCGCAGGTGCCGGTCGTGCGGGACGTAGTGCTCCTTCTCGATATCCGTCTCGGGGTTGCGGACGATAATGGTCATCTTGCCGCGCTTCTTTTCCTGCGACAGTTCCACGACGCCGTCGATCTCGCTCATGACGGCCGGCTCTTTGGGCTTGCGGGCCTCGAACAGTTCGGTGACGCGCGGCAGGCCGGCGGTGATGTCCTGGGTGCCGCCCACTTCCCTCGGCCGCCGCGCCAGAGTCCAGCCCGGCATGACCTTCTGGCCCTCCTTGACCTCAACGTAGGTGCGCGCGGGGATGTAGTGGAACTCGAGGATCTTGCCGTTCTTGTCCTCAATGATGATGCGCGGGTGGAGTTCGCCCTTGTGTTCGACGACCATTCTGCGTTTGTGGCCTGCGCGGTCCTCCTCGATGCGCATCGTCTCGCCCTCGACGAGGTCGGCGTATCGGGCGATGCCCTCCTCCTCGGCCAGGATCGGAGCCATGTGTGGGTCCCACCGACACAGGACGGCCCCGGCTTTGACCTTGGCGCCGTCCTTGACGAGCAGCGAGGCGCCGAGCGGCACGCCGAAGCGCTCCAGTTCCCGATCCTTGGCATCGACGACGAGAATCTCGCCGTTGCGCTTGAGACTGAGGGTGCGTTTACCTGTCTCATCACTGACGGGAATCGCTCGGATGTTGTGATGCTTGACGGCGCCGTCCCGGCCCGCGCGGTGTTCGCTCTGGAGGACGGCGCGGTGGGCGGTGCCGCCGATGTGGAACGTCCGCATCGTCAACTGCGTGCCCGGCTCGCCGATGGACTGGGCGGCGATGATGCCGACCGCCATCCCTTCCTCGACCAGCCGCCCGGTTGAAAGGTCCATGCCATAGCACTGGGCGCAGCATCCGAGAGGCGATTCGCACGTTAGGGGGCTGCGGACGCGGAGTCGGTCGATGCCGAGTTCCTCGATGCGCGCAGCCGCCTCGGCCGTAATGACCTCGCCGGTCCGCACGACGTCCTCGTCGGTAAGGGGATCGACGATATTCTGCGCAGCGATGCGGCCGACGATGGCCTCGGCAAGCGGCCGGTCCACTTCCGCGCCCTTGTACCAAACCTCCTTCTCGACGGAGTTCAACGTGCCGCAGTCTTCCTCGGTGACGATGACGTTCTGGGCCACGTCGGCCAGTTTGCGGGTGAGGTATCCGCTATCGGCCGTTTTGAGGGCGGTGTCGGCAAGGCCCTTGCGCGCCCCGTGAGTCGAGGAAAAATAGTCGAGGACGCTGAGGCCTTCGCGGAAGTTGGCCTTGATGGGGGTTTCGATAATGCGGCCGGAGGGCTTGGCCATCAGGCCGCGCATCCCCGCCAACTGGCGCACTTGGTCGATGTTGCCGCGCGCCCCCGAATGGGTCATCAGGAAGATGGGGTTGAGGTATGGCTTGCCGCCGCGTGTATCGCCTTCCAGTTCCTTCATCATCTCGGCCGTAACCTGCTCGCGGGCGTGAGTCCAGGCGTCGATGACCTGATTGTAGCGTTCGCCGTCGGTGATGGCGCCGGCCTCGTAGTTGTGGTTGATGCGGTCCACCTTTTTCTGGGTGGCTTCGAGAATCTTGCGTTTCTTTTCCACGGGGACGCGAAGGTCTTCAGTGGAGAACGAGAGGCCCGCCAGCGTGGACCACTTGAAGCCGAGTTCCTTGACTGCGTCGAGGACGTTGATGGTGGCGGCCCGGCCGAGCAGCCGGTAGCAGTCGTTGATGACGCGGCTCAAGGCATCCTGCATCATGGTAATATTGTAGAACGGAAGCCCTTTCGGGAGGACGTCGTTGAAGAGGATGCGTCCGACGGTTGTTTCGATGCGCCGGGATTCAGGCTCACTTTGGACGCCGTTATCGTCGGCCAGGGCCTTCCCCTCGGTCAGGCGGATGCGGATACGGGCCTGCAGGGCGACGACGCCGTGCGCGTGGGCCGCCATCGCTTCCTCGAAACTCGCAAAGGCCTTGCCCTCGCCCTTGAGGCCGGGGCGCACGATCGTCAGGTAGTAGCACCCGAGGACGACGTCCTGGCTGGGGCTCATGATCGGGCTGCCGTTGGCCGGGCTGAAAATGTTGTTCGTGCTCATCATCAGCACGCTCGCATCGACCTGGGCCTCGATCGAAAGCGGGAGGTGGACGGCCATCTGATCGCCGTCGAAGTCGGCGTTGAAGGCGCGGCAAACGAGGGGGTGGATCGTGATGGCGTTGCCTTCAATCAGGACCGGTTCGAACGCCTGGATGCCCATCCGGTGGAGCGTCGGCGCCCGGTTCAGCAGCACCGCGTGCTGGTGGGTGACCTCTTCGAGGATGTCCCAGACCTCCCGGTTCTGCCGCTCGAGCATCCGCTTGGCGCTTTTGATGGTATCGGCGTAGCCGAGTTCTTTCAGGCGGCGGATGATGAACGGCTGGTAGAGTTCCAGCGCGATTTTCTTGGGCAGGCCGCACTGGTGCAGTTTGAGTTCCGGCCCGATGACGATGACGCTCCGGGCGGAGTAATCGACGCGCTTGCCCAGGAGGTTCTCTCGGAAGCGGCCCTGCTTGCCCTTGATCATGTCGGTCAGGGACTTCAGCGGCCGGTTGCTCGATCCGAGGACGGGCCTGCGGCAGCGGGCGTTGTCGAAGAGGGCATCGACGGCGGCCTGGAGCATCCGCTTCTCGTTGCGGATAATCACCTCGGGCGCGTTCAGGTCCACCAGTTTCTTCAGGCGGTTGTTGCGGTTCATGATCCGCCGGTACAGGTCGTTCAGGTCGCTGGTGGCGAAGTTGCCCGAATCCAGGAGCACCAGCGGCCGGAGGTCCGGCGGAATGACCGGAATGACGTCCAGCACCATCCACTCGGGCTGGTTGCCGGACTCGCGAAGCGCCTCGGCCAGCCGCAACCGCTTCGTCAGGTTATTGATCTTCTGCCTGGACTTGGTCTTAGTCATCGCCTCACGCAGTTCCTGCGACAGCTTCGCCAGGTCCAGGCGCTGAAGCATCTTCTTGATCGCCTCGGCGCCCATGCCGGCGTCGAACTCCGAGCCGTACTGCTCAAGGGCCTCGCGGTACTCGTTCTCGGTCAGGAGTTGCTTCTCTTTGAGCGGCGTGGAACCCGGATCGACGACGACGAAGTCCTGGAAGTAGACGACCTTTTCAAGGTTCGAAACCTTCATGTCGAGCAGCGTCCCCAAGCGGCTCGGCATCGCCTTGAAGAACCAGATGTGGACGACGGGCGCGGCCAGGTTGATGTGGCCCATGCGTTTGCGGCGGACGCGGCTGTGGGTGACCTTGACGCCGCACCGGTCGCAGATCATCCCCTTGTGCTTCGTGCCCTTGTACTTGCCGCAGAAGCATTCCCAGTCGCGTTCGGGTCCGAAGATCCGCTCGCAGAAGAGGCCGTCCCGCTCCGCCCGATAGGTCCGGTAGTTGATGGTTTCGGGCTTCTTGACCTCGCCGAACGACCAGGAGCGGATGTCGTTCGGGCTGGCGAGCGAAATCCTCACGCTCCCGTAATCGTTGATTTTCTCATAGACGTTTTCAAACACCATAGCGAACCGGCTCCTCCATGCGCTGGATCGAGCACGCCTCTTCCCATACCATAAAAACTATCTCAATCACCCGTTTCGTGTGCCTCGGGCAACACCTGTTCGAGGCGTCCATCCAGCAGGGACCTGTCTGCCCGTGCACCGGGGGGTCCCGGCGCGCCGGGACCCGCGGCGCCCTTTTGAAGATAGTTTCAGAGCCGCTTCTTCTCCATCTGGATATTCAGACATAGGCCCTTGACCTCATTGCACAGCACGTCGAACGAGACGGGTGTTCCCGCTTCGAGGGTGTTGCGGCCCATGACCATGGACTCGTAGATCTTGGTGCGGCCCTCGACGTCGTCGCTCTTGACGGTCAGCATTTCCTGAAGCACGTAGGCGGCGCCGTATCCTTCGAGGGCCCAGACCTCCATCTCGCCGAACCGCTGGCCGCCCGAGCGCGCCTTGCCGCCGAGAGGCTGCTGCGTGATGAGGCTGTAGGGTCCGGTGGCCCGCGCGTGGACTTTGTCGTCCACCAGATGGTGAAGTTTCATCAGGTAGATGTAGCCGACCGTCACTTTCTGGGCGAACGGTTCACCGGTCCGGCCGTCGTAGAGGGTGATCTTGCCGTCGCGCGGCAGGCCGGCCTCTTCCAGAAGGTCGTGGATCGTGTCTTCCTTGCACCCGTTGAACACCGGCGAGACGGCCTGGAAGCCCATCGTCTTGGCCGCCCAGCCCAGGTGCGTCTCGAGGATCTGGCCGACGTTCATACGGCTCGGCACGCCGAGCGGATTCAGCAGGATCTCCACCGTCCGACCGTCCGGCAGGAACGGCATATCCTCGGCCGGGAGAATCCTCGCGACCACACCCTTGTTCCCGTGCCGACCGGCTACCTTGTCGCCGACCGACATCGCCCGCTTCGTCGCAACCCAGACCTTCACCATTTCCAGGACGCCGGTCGGCAGTTCGTCACCGCGCTTCAGCCGCGCCACTCGCCGCTCTTTCTCGTCTATCATCTCCTGAATCTTGGGCCACTCGCGGCGAACGATTTCACGGCCCTCGTCGAACGCCTGTGATCGCGTCTCGATCTTTTCGTAATCGAACCGCTCGGCCTGACCCACCAACTCCGCCAGATCCTCCGGCGCGCCGTACTCCAGGCCCGTCGCCGGATCAGCGATTTTCGTGTGCAGCGCCGCGTTAATCATGCCGACGAGGGACCTGAACGCCCCGGCGATTTGCTCGCCCATTTCCTTGTTGATGCGGCGTGCTTCGCGGCTGCGGCGGCGGCGCTCGGCGTCCGAGAGGTGGGCCACCCGGCTGAACTTCTCCGCCGCAATCACGATTCCTTCCGTGCCGCTCGGCACCGTCAGGCTGTCGTTCTTCACGTCTTCGCCGGCCCGGCCGAAGATCGCGTGCAGCAGTTTCTCTTCAGGCGAGAGTTCGGTCTTGGATTTCGGCGACACTTTGCCGGCGAGAATGTCACCCGGCCGGATGCGCGTGCCGACCCGGATGATGCCCTCCTCGTCCAGGTTCTGAAGTTGCCGCTCCGACACGTTCGGAATGTCGCGCGTGAACTCCTCGCGTCCCAGTTTCGTCTCGCGCACCTCCACGCTGAACTCGTCGATGTGGATGCTCGTGAAGCGGTCGTCCTTGAGCAGGTCCTCGCTGACGAGGATGGCGTCCTCAAAGTTGTATCCGTCCCAGGTCATGAAGGCGACCAGCACGTCGCGGCCGAGGGCGAGTTCGCCGTTCTTCGTGGCGGCCCCGTCGGCGATCACCTGGTCCGTTTTGACCTTCTGGCCGACGCGCACGATCGGCCGCTGGTTCAGGCAGGTCCGCTCGTTCAGACCGACGAATTTGCGAAGCGTGTACTCAGTCTCCCAGCCGTCGCGATTGCGGACGACGATGCGGCGAGCGTCCACGTAGGTGACCTCGCCAGCCTCCCTGGCCCGGACGACCATGCCGGAGTTCTCCGCCACCGGCTTTTCCATGCCCGTCGCGACGATAGGGGGTTCCGGTTTGAGAAGCGGCACGGCCTGGCGCTGCATATTCGAGCCCATCAGGGCCCGGTTCGCGTCGTCATGTTCCAGGAACGGAATCAGGCTGGCCGACACGCCGACCAACTGCTTCGGACTGACGTCGATGTATTCGACCTGGCCGGCCTTGACCGTCTTGAAGTCGCCGCCCACACGCGCCACGACCGACTCTGGCAAGATCTTCCCGTCCGGACCCGTGGGCACGTCGGCCGGCACCAGCGCGTGCTCGATTTCCTCGTCGGCCCGCATGTAGCGGACCTCGTTGCTGACCCTGCCCTTCTCGACCTTTCGGTATGGCGTGACGACGAACCCGTACGGGTCCACCATCGCATAGATGCCCAACTGGGCGATCAGGCCGATGTTCGTCCCTTCGGGGGTTTCGATGGGGCAGATGCGGCCGTAGTGCGACGTGTGGACGTCGCGGACCTCGAAGCCGGCCCGTTTGCGGTTCAGGCCGCCCGGCCCCAGGGCGCTCAGGCGCCGCTCGTTCGCCAGTTGGGCCAGCGGGTTCGTCTGGTCCACCACCTGTGACAGTTCGCTGCGGCCGAAGAAGAACTCAATGGAGGAGGAAACGCTTTTGGAGTTAATCAGCGTCCGGGGCGTCAGTTCCTTCGGGTCCTTCAGGTTCATCCGCTCCTGAACGGTGCGGCGGAGTTTCAGGAACCCTTTGCGGACTTCGTCGCCGGCCAGTTCGTCGATCGTCCGCAGCCGCCGGTTCCCCAGGTCGTCAATGTCGTCGGTGTAGCCTTCACCGGCCCGCAGCCGGAGGATGTAGCGGAGACACTCGATGAAGTCCTCCGGCCGCAGCGCCATCTCCTTTTCCGGCACGTCGGTGCCGAACTTGCGGTTCAGTCGGAAGCGTCCGACCTTGCCCAGGCGGTAGCGGTTCGAGTCGTAAAACTTCTCCCGGAACAACTGCTTGGCCTTTTCCAGGTTCAGCGGGTTGCCGACGCGCAGGCGCCCGTAGATATAAAGCAGCGCGGCCTCGTAAGGCCCCCTCTTCTCGTCTTTGTCTGTCTTGTCCTCGGCCAGGGTGTTGAGGATGAGCGGGTCGCAGTTCGGGTCGGCGACGACCTCCAGTTGCTTGGTCTTCGAGTTGCGGATGGTGTCCCACTTTTCGCCGATGCGCTGGCCGGTCTCGAGGATGACCTCGCCGGTCTCCTTGCTCACGACCGGCGCAGTGACGTAGAAGTCCTGGACCGGCGTGCCGGGCTTCACTTTCGACAGGATCAGCCGCTTCGTCTCGTAGAACAGGCGGATGAGGGTCTCAGTGTCGGCATACTTGGCGTCCATCGCCCTGAGGAACGCTGTTACAGGAATCTTGGACGACTGGTCGATCCGCATCTGGAGCACGTCTTTCTTCGAGACGCTAATCTCAATCCAACTGCCCCGCTCGGGGATGATGCGGCACGAATGGAGGCGCTGGTCGCCCGCCTCCAATGCCACCGAGAAGTCCACGCCGGGGCTCCGGTGCAACTGGCTGACGATGACCCGCTCGGCCCCGTTGATGACGAACTCGCCGCCGCCCATCATGATCGGCACTTCCCCGACGTACACCTCTTCCTCGATCGGCTCGGCATAGGCCTGGCCGCTCAGGCGCACCGTAATCCGGAACGGCATGCCATACGTCAGACGCAACTGGCGGCACTGGTCCGGGGTATAGCGCGGTCGGCCGAGATGATAGGAGACGTAGTCCAGACGCAGGGACTCGTCGTAACTGGTGATCGGGAACGCCTCCCGCAGGATGGTTTCAAGGCCCGTATTCAGGCGTTTCTCCGGTTCGGTGTCCAACTGGAGAAACTCGGTGTACGCGCGGGTCTGAACCTCCGTCAGGTTCGGGATCTCCAGAACCTCGCCCACACGTCCAAAGTGCCGTTGCTCCATTGCAATCACCTCGTCAAAGATACGTGTTCATCCACACCCCGAACGGCGCCCAACCCGCGCACACAGGACTCGCACGTGAAGAGCCGCGCCCGGCGCGAGCCGCGGGCTTTGCTCGCGCGCCCAATCGCTCGGCCCTCATTTCAACTCCACGCTTGCGCCGACCTCTTCCAGTTTGGCCTTGATCTCCTCGGCCTCCTCTCGGGAGACGCCCTCGCGGACGGCCCTCGGCGCGCTTTCGACGAGTTCCTTTGCCTCCCTGAGGCCCACGTTCGTGATGTCCCGCAGGGCCCGGACGACCGGGATCTTCTTATCGCCGACCGCGGTCAGAACGACGTCGAAGGAGTCTTTTTCCTCTTCGGCGGCCTCGGCGGCGGGCGCGGCGGGCATCATACCCACTGCAGCCGGGGCCGACGCCTTAATCCCGTGCTCCTGTTCCAGGTAATCGCCCAGTTCCTTCGCCTGAAGCACGCTGAGTTTGACGATTTTGTCCCCCAGCGTCTTGATCTCTTTGCTCCAGGTCCGCCCCTCAGTTTCTTCCGCCATTGCACCTGCCTCCATGTTTCTACGCCTCGCTGGATTCCGTTCCCGCCGATTCGGCCGGCGCCTCATCGTCGGGCGTTTGTGATTCCTCTTTTTGTGCCGATTCGCCGGGCGGCTCCTCGGCGGGCGCTGCTTCCGACGCGGGGGCGATCTTTTCGTATTCGCGGATTTGCGAGAGCACTCGCCCCGCCGGCGCCGTCGCCAGCGCCGCCACGCGGGCCGCCTGGCCGACGGCCCTGCCCACCACCTGGCCGATTAGTTCCTCGCGGCCGGGCAACCTCGAGAGCGCCTCGATCTCGGCGCTCGAGAAAATCCGGCCATCGGCGAACCCGCCGCAAATTTCCATTCCCGCCAGGCCCTTGGCCTGTTCCACCAGCGTCCTGGCGATTTCGACGAGGCTCTCTCCACCCCAGACCAGCGTGCTCGGTCCCGCCAGCAGCGTTGCGGCGGGTTCGAGACCCGCCGACCCCAACACTCGCCGGCAGAGACGGTTCTGCACCACCATTGCCCGGATGCCACGCTCCCGTAGCGTCCGGCGAAACGCCACCATCCGACCCACGTCAACCCCCTTGGTCGAGACCACGGCAAGGTCCGACACCTCGCGGAGCCGCCGGGCATACCGTTCGGCCATCATTTCCTTGATAAAACGGCTCATTGCCTCGTCTCACTCATCTTCGCGCTGCCGCAACGCTTATGCGGTGACGGCCAGGCTCCCGATGTCAAGCGGGATGCCCGGCATCATCGACGCGCTCAGGGCCGCTTTCTGGAAAAACTGCCCTTTTGCGGCCGCCGGTTTTACCCGCCGCAGGTGCTTGAGCAGCGCCTCGACGTTCCGGACGATCGCTTCGGTGTCGAAACTCAGTTTGCCTACGATAGCGTGGATGTTGCCGCCGCTGTCGTTTCGGTATTCGAGTTTTCCGGCCTGGAACTCGGCCACGAGCGCCGGCACGTCGGGGCCGACCGTGCCGGCCTTCGGCGTCGGCATCTTACCCTGGGGGCCGAGGATGCGGCCGAGTTTCGCCACGTTTTTCATCACCTGGGGGTGTGCCACCGCCACATCGAAATCCGTCCACCCACTCTGGATCTTCTCGACCAGGTCGTCCACCCCGGCCTCGACGGCGCCGGCTTTTTTAGCCTCTTCGGCCTGCTCAGGCGGGCAAAAGGCGACGACGCGCCGCGTTTGCCCGAGCCCCGCCGGCAGGCTGACTGCCCCGCGAACGTTCTGATCCGACTGCTTCGGATCGATCCCCAGTTTCACGTGCAGTTCCACGCTCTGGTCGAACTTTGGCTGCGGCATCTTCTTCAGGAGTTCGACCGCCTCGCCGAGCGCATAATCCGGCCGGGTGACGCGCTTCGCGGCTTCCCGGAACCGTTTTCCGTGTTTCGGCATGGTGGCCTCCGTGGTTCAAGCCCCGCCTGCGGGCCGAAGCCCTTCGGCGGGCGAAGGCCCACCTCGGGCGGGTCCCACAAAATGCGGCGTGCAGCTCAAGGGGCGCTCGGTTCGGTCGCGGGGCTTGCGGCGGCCTCCTCGCCCTCGGTGGCCGCCTCGGTCACCGCTTCGGCCGCGGCGGCTTCCGCCGCCGCCGTCGCCGCCTCGGCCGACTCGACGATCTCGATCCCCATACTCCGAGCCGTCCCCTCGATGACCCGCATCGCGGCTTCCAGGCTTCCCGCGTTCAGGTCCTGCATTTTTCGTTCGGCGATCTCGCGGACCTGGTCGGGGATTACCCAGCCGACCTTGGTCTTGTTCGGTTCTCCGCTTCCGACGACGATCCCGGCCGCCTGCTTCAGCAGCGCCGCCGCCGGTGGACTTTTCAGAATGAAGTCGAACGACCGGTCCTGATAGACGGTAACCTCGACCGGGATAATCGTCCCCTGCTGACCCCGCGTCCGGTCGTTGAACTGCTGGACAAACTGCCCGATGTTGACCCCGTGCTGTCCCAGCGCCGGGCCGACCGGCGGCGCAGGCGTCGCCTGCCCGCCCAGGCACTGCAGTTTAATCTTTGTCATCACCCGCTTGGCCATCGAAGCCCTCGCATCGCGCCGCCCGCATGCGGCTAATCGGCCGGCGCCGTTGCTGCTACTCCGTCACTTGTCGTTGGTCAAATCGCCTCGACTTTCCAGTATTCCAGTTCCACCGGGTTGGGTCGGCCGAAGATGTCCACGATGACCCGCACGAGCCCCTTGTCCAACAGGACCTCGTCGACGGTTCCCTCGCGGTCCGCGAACGGCCCTTCCTTGATCCGGATCTGGTCGCCCGACGCGTAGTTTACTTTCAGGGTCGGCGATTCCTCGGTCGCTCGTTCGACCTCGCCCAACATTTTATCGACCTCGTGCGGCTTCATAGGGGTCGGTTTGCCTTCGGTGCCGATAAAATCCCCCACGCCGGCCGTCTCGCGGATCAGGAACCAGACCTTCTCCGGCACACTGCCGTCCTCTTCGGCGCCCATTTCGACGAAGATGTATCCCGGATAGAGTTTCCGCTCGGCGACGCGCCGCCGTCCGCCCTTCATCGTCGAAACGCGCTCGGTCGGCACAATGACCTGGGACAGGCGGTCCTCGGCGCCCTCAATCTTGATCTTGCGAGCGAGCGTGTCGCGGACCGCCTCCTCTTTGTTCGACTGCACGCGCAGGACATACCAGTTCTTCGCCATAGCCTGTGTCACCACAATCCGAAACCTTCGCCGAACAGGTAAATGAGAAACGTGTCCGCCACGTAAATGAACACCGCCAGCAACAGCACCGTCACGATGATGATCGTCGTCGAGCCCCACAGTTCCGCCTTGCCCGACCAGCGGACCTTCTTCATCTCGCTTTCGGTCGCCACCAGAAAATCAACGATCTTCGGCTTGTTCAGATACCAGAACACCAGCACGCCCAGCGTGGCAAACACCACGCCCGGGATGCCGTAAACCAGGTACGCCTTGTAACCGAACTCGCCCGCCACATTGCGCTCGAGCAACAGCCCGATGTAGTAGCAGAAAGTCAAGTCCACCAGCGCGGCGGCGACGGCCGTGCCGATCCGCACGTATCGTCCCTGGCCGCTCTTGTAGATCCGGATCGCCATACGCCGTCCCTTTCGGCCTTCGGGGCGGCACGCCGCAGGATGGCAGGGGCGGAGGGACTTGAACCCCCAACATCCGGTTTTGGAGACCGGCGCTCTACCAATTGGAGCTACGCCCCTGTGCCGCCGATACCTCGCCGCCTACTTCTTCCGCTCGCGGTGTTCGGTGTGCTTGCGCTCGCGCGAGCAGTACTTCTTGATCCGCAGTTTGGAGTTTCCGCGGGTTTCCATCTGGGTCCGGTAGTTCCGGGCCCCGCAACTTGTGCATTCCAGTGTCACGTACTCGCGCATCGCGCCCGTCCAAGAAGGCAAGGGAGCCGCTTCCCCCGCACACGCCGCTGTGCGGACGATGCGGCCGCCCTTTCCGGCTCCACCGTCAAGGCAAGCCCGCCCCCAACCGATTACTCAATCACTTTCGACACCACGCCGGCGCCGACCGTCCGCCCGCCCTCGCGAATCGCGAACCGAAGGCCCTGCTCCATTGCAATCGGCGTAATCAGCGCGCCCTTGACCGTCACGTTGTCGCCGGGCATGCACATCTCCGCCCCGCCCAACAGTTCCACCGTCCCCGTCACGTCCGTCGTCCGGAAGTAAAACTGGGGCCGATAGCCCGTGAAGAACGGCGTGTGCCGGCCGCCCTCCTCTTTCGTCAGCACGTACACCTCGCCCTCGAAGACGGTGTGCGGCGTGATGGAGCCCGGGGCCGCCAGCACCTGGCCGCGCTTCAGTTCGTCCTTCGCCACGCCGCGAAGCAGCACGCCAAGGTTGTCGCCCGCCTGCCCTTCCTCGAGCGTTTTGTTGAACATCTCCACGCCCGTGGCGGTTGTCTTGCGCACCTCGTCCGACAGGCCGACGATCTCGACCTCGTCCCCGACCTTAATCCTGCCGCGATCCACGCGGCCGGTGCCGACCGTCCCGCGGCCCTTAATCGAGAACACGTCCTCGACCGGCATCAGGAACGGTTTCTCGACGTCGCGCTCCGGAATCGGGATGTACTCGTCCATCGCCGCCAGAAGGTCGATGATCGACTTGGCCGCCTCGTCCTCCAGGCTGCTCGCCTGAAGCGCCTGCCACGCCGACCCCATGATCACCGGCGTCTCGTCGCCCGGGAATTCATACTTGTCCAGCAACTGCCGCACGTCGTCCTCGATGACCTCCAGCAGTTCCTTGTCCTCGTCCCGCAGGAGGTCCACCTTGTTGATGAACACGATGACCCGCGGAACCCCGACCTGCCGCGCCAGAAGAATATGTTCGCGCGTCTGCGGCATCGGCCCATCGTCCGCCCCCACCACCAGAATGGCGCCGTCCATCTGGGCCGCGCCCGTAATCATGTTCTTCACGTAGTCCGCGTGCCCCGGGCAATCGACGTGCGCGTAATGCCGGTTCTCCGTCTCATATTCCACGTGGGCGGTGGCGATCGTCAGAATCTTCGTCTCGTCCCGCCGACCTTGCGACTCCGACGCCTTCGCGATCTCGTCGTAGGACTTGTACTTCGACAGCCCCTTCATCTCCATGACCTTCGTCATGGCCGACGTCAGCGTCGTCTTCCCGTGGTCCACGTGCCCGATCGTTCCCACGTTCACGTGCGGTTTCGTTCGTTGGAAAACTTCCTTCGCCATGGCTTCAACTCCGCTTTAGTCGTCCCCTGAATTCCAAGACCCCGCGGCACCCGCGACGCCTTCCCACACTCGCCCCTCGCCTCTTTATCGATACTGGAGCTGCTGACGGGACTCGAACCCGTGACCTCGTCCTTACCAAGGACGCGCTCTACCAACTGAGCTACAGCAGCCTGCCCGCTTGTCCCCGTTCGGAACTGTATCGGTCGCTGCTTCCGTCAGGGCTTGCCCGTCTCTCCCCATTCAGACCCATATCGATCCGCATGGGCCGTCGCACGTGGCAGGCCTCGCTCGCCTCTCGGCCACCGGGTCCTGCTGCGTCCGTCCTTGCCGCCAGACTCCCCCGAAAAGGCCTCTTGCTAGGCGCACACCGACACCATGCCTAGGGTCCCCACTATGACGTGCAAGGCCGGCCCTGTCAAAGAAAAAATTTTTCCCCTCAACATGCCTCGTAGTTGGCCCCAGTGAACACACCAGAATCAAGGGTGGGTCCTCTCCAGACCCACGTGGAGTCTCCGTGAAGCATAGGCCGCGTGGTCGCGGAGCACCCACCCCACACTCCGCGTGCCGCCTTGCGTCGGCTGGCTGTTGCGGATACGATTCGCTCGTGCGGATTATTGCGGGAATGCATCGCGGGCGGAAACTGGCCGCGCCGGAGGGCATGGCGACGCGACCGATGACCGACCGCGTCCGCGAAAACCTCTTCAACATCCTCGCCGGCCGCATCGAAGGCGCCGTGGTCCTGGACCTATTCTGTGGCTCAGGGGCGATCGGGCTTGAGGCCCTAAGCCGTGGGGCTCACCTTTGTCACTTTGTGGACACGAGCCCCGATGCCATCCGGACGGTGGAAATCAATGCCGCCCACCTGTGCCTGGGCGGGAAGGTCCGCATCACCAAAGGCGACGCCCTCGCGCCCGGCGACTGGCTTGCGGCGCCTGAGGACAAATCGTACACGCTCGTCTTCGCCGATCCCCCGTATAAACTGACGGCGGACCGGCCGGGGCGCAAACGCCTGGCCGAGATGGCCGCGCGGCTCGTCCGGCTCGGACTGGTGGCCGACGGAGCGACGGCGATGCTGCGGACGCAGCGCGGCACGGCGATGGACGAGTCGTGGCCGGGGTTTGAGTTGACGGACGAGCGGACGTACGGGACGACGACACTCTGGCTCATGGACTACAAACGAGTGACGGCGAAGCAGAACACGGTCGAAGGGAACCGAAAATCAAAAATCAAAAATCAAAAATGAGAACGTCCCATGACCCGGATTGACACGCAGGGACCGGCCGCACGGTACCGGTATCTGGACCCGGAAGCGCTGGCGCGGCTGGGGAACATCAACCTGGTGTCGCGGCAGGTGGTGGAAGGATTCATCTCCGGCCTTCACCGCAGCCCGCACCACGGTTTTTCCGTCGAGTTCTCGGCCCACCGGCCGTATGCGCCCGGCGACGAGCTGCGCCATCTCGACTGGGTCGCCTACGGCAAAACCGACCGATATTACGTCAAGCAGTACGAGCAGGAGACGAACCTGCGGTGCCACATCCTCCTGGATTGCTCCGCCTCGATGAATTATTCAAGCGGGAAGGGGCTGACAAAACTGGAGTACGGTTCGTTCCTGACGGCGACGCTTGCGTTCCTGATGGCGCGGCAGGCGGACGTGGCGGGTCTGGTGACGTTCGATTCGGAGGTGCGTCTGCACATGCCGCCGGCCGGGTCGCCCGCGCACGTCAACGAAATGTGCCGCCAACTCGAGCGCCTCCAGGCAGGCAAGGTGACGCGCCTCGCCAAACCGTTCCACGACCTGGCGGAGATGATCAAGCGCCGCGGCCTCATCATTATCATCAGCGACCTGTACGACGACGAGGACGAGGTGATCCGGGCGCTTCGACACTTTCGCAGCAAGCGGCACGGGGTGATTCTGTTCCATATCTTCGACGCGGCGGAACTCGAGTTCCCGTTCCGAAAGATGACCCAGTTCGTGGACCTGGAGACCGACGAGCGCTATCTGGTGGACCCGAAAGCAATCCGCGAGACCTACCTGGCCGAACTTCGGGCCTTCATCGACCGCTACAAAAAGGCGTGCTCCGACTCCGACTCCGAGTATGTCCTCGCGGACACGAGTGTGCCATACGATTTCCTGCTGAGGTCGTATCTGGCGCGGCGGCAGCGGTTTCGGTGAGCCGATGGATGTGATTGCGCAAACGTGGGCGCCGTTCGTCTCGTCGTGGTGGGTGGCGTGGCTGGCGGCGGGTGCGGCCGCGGCGGCGATTCCCGTCGTCATCCACATGATCCACACGACGCGGGCGCCGCAGGTGCCGTTTCCGACACTGCGGTTCCTGAAGACGGCGGCCGAGCGAACGGCGCGCCGGCGCCGGGTCGAAAACATCCTCCTCATGATCCTTCGGATGTTGCTGTTCGCAATGCTTGCCCTCGCGCTTGCGCGGCCGTTCTCGAGCCGCGAGTTCGGCCTGTTCGGCGCAGGCGAATCCGGAGCGGCGGTCATCGTGCTCGACAACTCCTACTCGATGAGTGTCCAGCACGAGGGGACGACGCGGCTGGCCAAAGCGAAACAGGAAGCGCGGGCAATCCTCGAGAGCCAGTGGCGGCCGGCGCGGGCGGCCGTGCTCCTGACGAACCCGGGGCCGGACCCGATGCCGAAGCAACTCGTCAGCGACCGGGCAAAACTGTTCCGCGACCTGGATAAAACCCAGGCAGCCGGCGGGCGGGCGGACATGGCCGGGACACTGAAGGCGGCCTACGCCTTGCTCGACGGAACCGACGCCGCAGAAAAACGCCTCTGGATTCTCACCGACCGCCAGGCCCTCTCCTGGCACGGCGCAGAGAATATGGCGCCGCCGCCGAAGCACCCGGACATTCCCGTCGCCATCATCCGGGCGACCGAAGCCTCGTTCACGAACGTGGCGATTACGGGCGCCAAGGTCGTGTCGCGGAGCCGCGTCGTCGGGATGCCCGTGCGGATTGACGCGACGGTCTGCAACGCCGGCGTCGGCCCGGAGAAGCGACACGTGCTCCTCTTTGTGGACGATTTTGCGCAGGCGCGGCAGAAACACGCCGTCGAACTCACGGGGGCGGGCACGCCGGGCGCCACGCGCACCGTGACCATGACGCACGTCTTCGAGCAGCCCGGGCCGCATCGGATCCTCGTGGCCGTCGAGGGGAGCGATTCGCTGGCGATGGACGACACGCGCCGGATCGCGCTCCAGATCGCCGACCGCATCCCCGTTCTGGCGGTCAAACAGGAGGAGGCAAAAATTCCGTTCCAGGACGCTAACTTCTATCTCATGCGCGCCCTGGACCCGGTCGGCGAGCGCTCAAATTTCCCGTGGGCAATTCGGCCCACCGAAACCACAATCGCAAACTTCGACCCCGAGACGCTCGACCGATACGACGCCGTTTTTCTGAACGACGTGGGCGACGTTTCGACGGATGCGGCGCGGGCGCTGGCCGACTACGTCGCCGCCGGCCGGACGCTCGTCATTTTCTGCGGGCCGCACGTGGAACCGAAAACCTACAACGACCTTTTCACCGACAAAATCGCCCGCCGCGGGGGCCTCCTGCCGGCGGGGCTCCGAGAGCGGGTCGGCAGCGCCGTCCTCAAGACCGAGACGCAAAAGGTCACCCAGGTGCAGGGCAAGTCGCCCTACCTGGAGGATCTCGTCGAGGCGGCCGACATCTATCAGGGTGTCCTCGTCTACGAGCACCTGCGCACGGAAGGCGCGCCGGCGGACGCCGTGCTGGCGCGGCTGGAGGGGGGCGACCCGTTCTTCCTTGAGAAAACGTTCGGCGACGGCCGCTCGCTCCTCTTTACCAGCACGGCGAGCACCGAGTGGACCAACTTCCCGGTTCGGAATCTTTTCCTGCCGCTCATGATGCGAATCGTGCACCTGGCGTCGCGCGGACAGGCAGAGCGGCGGAACCTCGTGGCCGGACAACCGTTCGAGGCGAACCTTTCTCCGGACCTCAAGGAGGTGGCCACGGTGGAGGTCACCGGCCCCCTGGGACCCGCCGGCGAAACCGTGACCGAACAGGTGGACACGAAGGCCGGCGGCGGGAAGAACATCCTGGTGTTCGAGAAGACCTGGCAGCCGGGATATTATACCTACGCCGTGCCGCAACGGGGCGACGTGGGCGGCATCTTCAGCACGAACCCGGACGGGGCCGAGTCGGACCTCGCGGAACTTGCCGACGAGGAACTTACCGAGAGAATCGGCGCGCGGGAAACGCACGTCGCCGCCGGTTTCGACGAGTTGGTCAAGCGCTTCGAGGAGACCTCGCGGCAGGAACTGTGGCAATACTTTCTGATTCTCTGCCTGGTGCTGGCGGTGGCCGAGCCGCTCCTTGCAAACTGGATGCGCCCGGAGCGCCGCCGCCAAAGCGCCCATCCGATCCCGCCGCGCCGGGACCACGAAGCAGCCTAAGAGCATCGCGCCCGAATCCCCCCGTCCCGAAGCCGACCCATTCCGCCGCCCATCCGGTCTAGCATCCCCGGCCTTCGCGCCGTTCAGCCCGTGGAGCCAGCAGTGAGCCGGGGGACGAAGGGCCCTGGCTTGTCGGATTGCTCACGAGGGATGAATCGGACAATTCTTTTGCCTATCTTGCCAATGGGGATCAAGTTGGATACCTGACTGGACGGGCGAACCCAGGAATCCCACGCAAGCCTTGAACGACCTATTGTCGATATTGTATGATGGAGCGCGTGGCGCGGGCCGTAGGGGTGGATTGATGCTCAATAGGCAGAAATGCTTACTCCACATGATTGAGAGGGCCGAACGCCCACTCACGCGCTTTGAGCTGATGAAGTGGGCGTTCTTACTTGCGCACGAAATGCCTTCGCACGGTGGCACGGCGTTCTACCAATTCCTGCCCTACCAGTATGGTCCCTTCTCCTTCTGCCTCTACAGGGAGACCGACGCCCTTGTCCGCGACGGCTATCTGGTCGACCGTGACAAGTCCTGGAAACTTGTCGAGGATGTGCGCAGGCTCACTGCTGACCTGCCGGCGCGGGTTCGGGAGGATATTGCTCGCGTGGTAGAGCGTTTTGCGCACAAGTCGCCCGGTACCCTTACGGAGTACGTTTATGAGCGATTCCCCTGGTTCACAGTGAACAGTGCGCTCCGAAGGCTCGACGATCGCCCCGTGGCGCGCCCAGCGGTCCATACTGCTGGCTACCAGGGATGGCTGGTGGACGGGTTCCTAAACATGCTCATGCGGGCTGGCATTCGACGCCTGGTTGATGTTCGGAACAACCCGATCGCGAGGCGGTATGGCTTCCACAAGAGCACGCTGAACCGTCTCTGTGGCAAGGTTGGGATCGAATACATGCACGAACCGCAGCTTGGCATCCCCTCTGGCCTCCGCCAGAACCTGAAACGCCCATCGGACTACGAAGCCCTCTTCGCCCGATATGAGGGGGAAACGCTCCCTCGCGAAGCCGACGCGGTTAACAGGGTCGCGGGGCTCATGGGCGGGAAGCCCACCGTCTTGATGTGCATGGAGGCTGATCCGCAGCGATGTCACCGCAGTCGCTTGGCGAAGGCAGTTGCCAAAGTGGCGGCCCTGCCCGTACGCCATCTCGGGGGAGAGGATGAGACCGGGCTTTGAAATTACCAAGGTGCTGATCACCGTCATGACGTACCCGCAGCCCTCTCGGAAGTACCAAGAAACAGTGTGCACGGCAGGGATCACCGAGTCAGGCAAGTGGGTACGTCTCTACCCTATAGACTACCGCTATCGGCCGGAGCACCAGAAGTTCAGGAAGTGGCAGTGGGTCGAGGTCGCACTGGCCCCCTGGGGGCATGGCACAGACCAGCGTCCTGAAAGCCGGGAGCCCGAGCTCTCGACCCTTCGAACGCTCGGTGAGCCCTTGTCGACCAAGGGCGATTGGCAGGAACGCAGGACCATCATCGATGGAATGCCTCACTACACGGTCAAGGAGTTGGAGGCGCTTTACGAGTCCGACCGGACATCTCTGGGCATCGTGCGTCCCAAGAGGGTGCTGGACCTGAAGGTCACGCCGGTCGAACGGGATTGGCCCGCCAAGCACAAGGCGTTGTGGTCGCAGCTGCGGCTTTTCGGAGAGCAGAAGCCACTGCGGAAGATTCCTTACAAGTTCCAGTACGTGTTCGAGTGCGAGGATAGCGACAAGCCTTACAAAAAAATGAATGAAGACTGGGAGCTCGGCGTGCTCTTCCTGAAGGAGCTGGATAAAAAGGGCTCGGAAGAGGAGGCCATCCGCAGCGTTCGCCACAACTTCCTTGAAGTCATGTGCCGCGAGGACCGCGACACGCGCTTCTTCGTGGGCACCTACCATCCCTACAACGAATGGCTCGTCGTCGGCACGTTCTGGCCACCCAAGCAGTACCAGAAACCCCTCTTCTCTTTATAGCCAAGGTTTATGTTCCGTGAGAATCCTGCCTGAGCCATGCAATGGATCGCGCGAATTGGCATTAATAATACCGAGTACTGACAAAATGGCTGCATTAACTTCCGGAACCTGACCTGGCTCTGCGGTGGCCGCCGCACTTCCCCGTGCAAAACTTACCCAACCCCGCTTAGCGGGCCGCTTTTTGATTCTTCCACGCGCGCCGAAACCGCTTGCGTGAGGCGGGTGGGGGGTTATGATGGGGGTTCGCAGGGTCCCTCGCGTGGAGGGCAAGGACCGATGGCGGATGCGGCCTATCTCGAAGACCTTTTCGGCCTGGGCGGCAAGCGGGCCGCCGTCATCGGCGGCGGGGGCGTCCTCGCGGGCGCTATGGCGACCGCTCTGGCCCGCGCGGGCGCCAAAGTCGCCGTCCTCGACCTCAACCTCGACGCCGCCAACGCCAAGGCCGACGAACTCAAAGCCGCAGGCGCCGACGCAATGGCCCTCCGCGTGGACGCGGGCGAACGGAGCGACTTGGAGGCTGCCGCGAAGGCCATCGAGGAGGCCTGGGGCGGCGCCGACATCCTCGTCAATGCCGCAGGCCTGAATTCCGACACGCCTTTCTTCGACATCACCGACGAAGAGTGGGAGAAACTCATCGCGGTGGACCTAAAGGGCGTTTTCCTCGCCTGCCAGGTCTTCGGCCGCGGAATGGTCCAGCGCCGAAGCGGGAGCATCATCAACATCTCGAGCGCATCGAGCGGCCCGCCCCTTTCGAAGGTGTTCACCTATGGCGTGGCCAAAGGCGGTGTGAACCAGATTACCCGGTTCCTCGCCCGCGAGTGGGCCGAGGTCGGCGTTCGCGTCAACGCCATCGTCCCCGGCTTTTTCCCCGCCGACCAGAACCGAAAACTCCTCACCGAAGAGCGCACCGCCCAAATCATGAATCACACGCCGATGAAACGTTTCGGGGAACCCGGAGAGTTGGTCGGCGCCCTTCTCTGGCTGGCCGGCGACAAGGCCTCCGGCTTCGTCACCGGCGCGCTGGTCCGCGTGGACGGCGGGTTCTCGGCGATGACGATCTGATGGGGGACCGTCGGCCTCCGTGTGCAGTGGGCGAAGGCGTGGCTGAAATCCCGATGTATCGGGATCGAGGACGTTTTGGGCCGACAACCCCGAACGGGGTCACGCCGAAAGGGACGACGGAGTCGGCCTTCGCAGCCAGCCCCGCCGGGGCCAGCCGCAGCGGAATCGGCATCCCGATAGAGGCTCTTAATCACAATCTGATTCGGCGCCAGGCCGGCACGGTGAACTCCTCGGCCAGGCTTTCATACGTTCGGTACCGGTTGTCACTGTCACTGATCAGGTCCGCGCGTCCGGACCAACCCTTCGGGCCGCCCATCTTCCCCAGCAGTTCATTGAAGGCGCTCTCGGTCTCGGCAAGTTGCCGGCAGCGGGCGTTCCACTTGGCGATATCCTCTTTTTCCGCGTTGGTGACATTCCAGGGACTTTCCATCTTGGGCTTGTATTGCTGGAGTGTGGCGCGCAAGGAGGAGACGTTCGGGCGAGCCAGTTTTGCCAACTGAGCCGCCCCCGCCTGAGCCGCCTTTTGCTCGTCGTCCGTCGCCCGGTCCGGCGCCAAAAGGCGCGCCTGCCGATACGCCTCCGCCAGCGGAGCAA
>DATLBA010000040.1:0-6523 GCA_035527275.1 Phycisphaerae bacterium | reverse complement strand
TTCGATCGGCTTGCCAACGGTCGGCCGGTCGTGCGCTGAACGATACGTGGCGGAAGGCCCAGGCAGTAGTTTCTCTCTGTGCCAACATCCGGACGGGCGTAGGCACAGATTCTTGGCGTGGCTCTTCATGTGCTGCTCAATCCTCGTGCCCCACTCGTCAGGCTGCCCCTGTTGGACGTATCCGAGCATTCCCGCGAAGGCATCATCGTGCGCGTATCTTCCTTCAAGAAAACGTTGGATACCCTCGCTCCCGAGGTAAACAGAAATGCCGTGGTTTGATCCCAGACGTTTGGCCTCGAAATGCAGTCGGGCACGAGGCCAGTTCTGAGAGGAGTCAATCCGGATGTCCAGCTTCAGGCGTCTCTTCCCTTGTCGGGCCGGATCCTGTACCCTCGGATCCTCGTGAATGCTGAACCATCGCATCCAGCGCGGTGCGCGGGCGTCGTCGAGAACGGTTTCCACTGCCTGCACCAGTTCCCCGGTAATGGTTTCCTCTTCTGCGCAGGCGAATTGGGCAGGGATCAGGTTCGCATAACCCCTCCCGACGAGGTTGTGAGCCCTTCGCAAGAATGTCTTAGCGTAATCCGCACCGTTAGCGGATGCGCCAGGCGGCTGATAGGAGGACCTGTCCCTCAAACCTCATCCCTCCGCGTCATGGACTCGGGTACAATGTCCATTGCGTCAACTCTGGCCTGGCTCTGCGTCCAGTGGAACATCTGCATCGGCTTCAAAATATAGGTGTTGTCGCCATCATAAACTCGCAGATTCCGGTCGAAGTACACCCACTGGCTTTTCTGCTGGCGGATGCGCTGCCGACACTCTTCGAGGGCAGCGGCCTCCGAAATATCTGCCCTTAAAACGGGAACCCGTGCATTTCCCGTTGCTTCCCGGAGAAGGGTTACGCACACCATGCCGGAGTAGTTGTCGTGGATAATGTGGACCGCGTGCCTTCCGGATAGTTCGCCATGGATATAAGCGTCCAGCTCCTCCTTAAGAGACAGTCCGTAAGCCCGCATGTCCGCCGTGCTTGGCGGATCTACTGCTTCCCTGCCCAAGCTGCCGTTATTCAACGCAAGCTTGATGCGCACCATGTCGTGAACGAGTGCACGCTCCTGAGGGTCCAGCCCTAAAGCGTCATAAACCAGACTATTAACCTCTGCGATTGCGTCGCCGCCTAGTACCGACCGGCAGGGCGGGGCTTCCTCGTCGCCATCGTTTTCCCAGAGTCTTTGGCTCTGATACGCCTTGCGCGTAGCCTCGGCCAGCCTGTCGTGCAGTATAGCCCATTGCTTCAATTCAGTGGCACTCATTGCCGCGAGAGGAGTGGGAATCCGGCGGAGAGCGCTCAACGTGGACCTATCCCGCTCGACCCCGAGTTGTGTGGAGAGGAAGAACTCAAAGTAGAACGCGAAGTCCGAACTAAGAAACAGTGACAGGGCCTTCAGAAGATCCTTGTTATCAGTGCGGCCCGAAATGCCAATCTGACGCGGCGGTACAATGATGAACTTCTCGGAATAGACTGCAAAATTTCTCGCCGCGCTGACGAGGACATGGGGCGGCCTGCATACCTCCAACCCCGCCTTACCTCCTCGCACACGCAAGAGAGGTTTCTGATTTGAAGTAAGGGCGAATTTGGGGAAGGCAAAGAAATCCCTCATCTTCTCCAGCAACTGAACGTTCAGAACTGGCTTGCCGAGAAGGTCTGGCATTGCCTCCATGCCGTCTGGGGGATCAGAAGGATCCCCTTCCCTTAATTGAGGCCCCTCTCTGATGACAAGGATCCTGTCCTTTCCCATCCTCCCAAGGGAGTGAAATCGCTTGCGGACGGAATTCAGTAGCTTTGCATCAAGATAGGAGCCCCAAAAAGCCAGCTTCCAGGGAAGCCCTTGGCCCCCTGCAACATCGGATATTGGCAGGTCCCGAATCTCGCTTGCGTTGAGGATGATGCTCCAGCTCTCGTTGTGCTTCCCTCTTACGACCGGCCTTGTCGCTTCCTGATTCGCAACCAGGGGGGAATAGGTGCGTATTGACTCGTCTTCCTCGATGGGTTCTTTCTGGTTAAGTCGTGGCCGATAGAAAAAGGCCGCTGCGGGTTCTTTGAACCGTCCTGCGGAAATGACCTGGCGTAGGTTCGAAAAGTTCGCTATTGTGTGAACTTTCATCTTCTGCAGGAACTGCCTACGGAACCCCTTAGCGGCTTCCTCGAAAAGCGTCATAGCGGGCAAGAACAAAGCAATCTCACCGTCATCGCCTACGTATTCTGCAGCACGCCAGGCGAAAGCCCTTGCTGTTTGGCAATTTCCAACGGGGCGACTTTTCTTTTCGGTCTTCATCCAAGCAAGGACGGGTTTATCCTCATTCCGCACCTTGCCTTTCTTTAGTTGCTTCCAAGGCGGATTGCCAACCAGCCAGTCAGCCTTCTTACGCGCAAACACGCGTTGCCAGTCGCCGGTATCGTCGAAGAAATTACCGCAGAAGATGTTGTTGACCAAGCTCGGGAGTTTCTCGATATCCGGAGGGTCAATATAATCTAGTAGGGTGAGGATCAGGCTCAGCCTGGCAACGCTGCAAGCGCCCTCGTCGGTGTCCAGTCCGATGAAATGCGCCTCCACCAGATCCCGCAATTCTCTGGGAGTCGGTTTGCTACTGGGGGGCGGAAACTCCTTCTCAATAAGTCGCCTGAACGCCTGTACGAGAAAAGCGCCTGAACCGCAAGCGGGGTCAAACACCCGCATGCCCCTTTGCAACGGCCGCTTTTCCTCCAACTCAGACAGCATGAGGTTAACGACCGGGATCGGCGTATAGTAAGCTCCGGCAGACCGCCGTCTGTTTTGGGCCCCGTCCTTGCCCGGTGCATTCAAAAACTGCTCATAAACGATAGATAAAATTTCGATCGGTATGTACGAGAAATCGTACGCCTTAAAGTCGAGGTGGAGCTGCCATTTGTCGCCATCGAGCGGCGCGTCACCTTTGAAAGTGGCTGCTACGCGCCCAATGTGTTTATCACGGGGCGCGCCCCGTTTGCCAAACTCAAGCGGAAACACTTCGCCGTTCAGCCAGTCATCAAGTTCCGCCAAGAGTGCCCGGAGGCCGTCCACAGTCGCACTTCGGCCAAAGACGGCATCGCTGTCAACTTGCCACGCTTCCAGCTTTCGAGGCGAGAGAATGCCCCGGTGGCGAAGATAATATAGATATACGTACTTTCCAATTAGTGCGTGCGAAACCTCCCGACCAAGCTCGCCCTCGCCCTGAAGCCATGCGTCCAGTTTCCGCAGGTTGTCGAGAAGGCTCCAATCAACCCTGTGTTCCGGGCGGATGAATCGGCCCCACGCCCGCCAGGTTTCTCCCGAATCCACGGCAGTCGCGTTGAGGGTCGCCGCGATCTTGGCTATATCCGCTCCATCAAACTCGCCCTGAATAGCGCGGACAGAGGCGCTTGCGCTGCCTGGGGTCTCATGGCAAAAGCCAGGGTAGACGCGAACGCTTTGCGGGCTGTTGACAATGAGAAATGGAACCGTGTCCTGATTCCACACTAGGCGATGTGCTTCCCTCGCTGCCTCTTCAGAGGCAACGTCGCAAACATAAACCACGGGTACGGCGGGTCCGGGCCCATTGAGAGCGTATACGCCGCGCAGATGGCACCGATCTTTCGCAGCCTTACGAAACAGGTGACCGTAATCTACAGCTCGGTCAAAATCGCCCCTGTCCCCACGCAGATAGTTCTCGGACTTGGAGTATCCCAGTCTGTCGAGGAGCTCAGCGATTGTCATCCGTGGTCACCCATCGCTATGCAGTCGCGACAGCATGATGGTTTTCCTCGCCTTCATGTTCTCATAATCTGGGACACAATGCTATTTTCCTTTGGTCGTGCGCGGGCGGGAGGGTTGGCCGGGACGAAGGCGATAACTCGAGCACTTGGCTGATCAGAGGAAACGATTCCGCGAGATTCGCCCGTCGGCTCATGACGGCCCCCGCTCCCGACCGAGGATAACGGTAGTATACCGCGGTGGGCAAAGAAAAAAACAACAATCAGCATCAAATGTGGGGGGATGCACTGGCAAGTCCCGGCGCGGCGGGCTATGGCGGCTAGGCGGCAACGGCGCGCGGGGCCCTGTAGCATCACGCTACAGGGCGGGGCGTGTTACGATCGCGGCGGGTGGGGACACCCACCGCGCGGTGTTTTTTGGCGGGAGCGGGGACCGGTGCCACCCGGCGCCCGGCGCATCAGGCACGTGTGGTTTTATTCGGCCCCGGCGATTTGGACGTCGGGGATGCGGAGGGTGGGCATCGCGAGGCCGGGCTCGATGCGGGCGTCGGAGGAGACGGCATCGAGGTTCCCGAGGAGGTCGAAGACGTTCGCGCCGATCATCGCGCTTTCGACGGGGTGAACGAGTTCGCCATTGCGGACGAGGAAGCCGAAGTCGATGCTGGCGGAAATGTCTCCGCTGGCGGGGTCCGGGCGGATGTCGCCGCTCTCCAGATAGATTCCGTCCTGGACTTCGCGCAGAAGGTCGGCCGCCGGCCGAGTGCCGAGCGCCGGCTGAAGGTTCGTCGGGCTGATGCCGCCGGCGTGAGTTCCGTGGCCGGTGCTTTTGGTGCCGGCCTTGCCGGCGGTGTAGGAATTGTGGAGGAGGCTGGCGAGGGTGCCGCAGTCGATGATCGTGAGCCGCCGGCGTCGCGTGCCTTCGCCGTCGTGTGCGCCGGACCGCATGCCGCGAGGCACGAGCGGGTCGTCCACCACGGTCAGGCAGGGGTTGGCGATGCGTTCGCCCAGTTTGCCGCAGAGGTAACTCCGGCCCCGCTGGATGCTCTCGGCATTGGCGGCCGAGACGACGGCCCCCACGAGGCCGTAGGCCGCCAGCGGGCCGAGGACCAGTGTCCGCCGGCCGGAGGCGATGCGTTTGGCGCCGAGGAATCGGCGGGCGCCGCGGACAGCCGCTTCGGCCACCTTTTCGAGGGCGCAGTCGGCCAGGAACCGGCCGAAATCGAAATCGTAGAAGTACCCCACGTCGCCTTTTCGTTTCAGGACGGCCTCGATGGAGGCGTCGATGCGCGTCCCCTCGGTCACCAGCGCGACGCCCGTCGAGGAGGCGAGGGCCCCGTGGCCGACGACCAGGCCGACGTGGCCGGCCAGCAGGGCGTCCGGCTCGATGGCGCGGCCGGCTTCGAGGTTGGCCGCTGCGATGCGGACGACATCGGCGACGCCCATTCCTGCGATGGCGTCGTCGAAGCGTCCCGCGACTTCCTCCGCCGGGTCGGGTTGGGGAAGGGCGACGAAATCGGGGTCCGGCGAAGCCTCCTTTGCCAGGGCGACCGCGCGCTGGACCGCCTCGTCGACGTCGTGCGGGTCGGTGCCGCTCACGCTCATGTATCCCATGCCGCCGCGGACGAACGCGCGGACCGAGACGCTTTCGCCCTGTCCGGCGTCGGCGGCCTTGATGCCGCTCTTCTCGATCGAGACCCCGATGTCGCGTGCGCTGCCGGCGGCGACGTCGCACCACTCCGCTCCGAGGGCGCGGGCCTTCGCGACCGAGCGCTCGCAAATTCCGAGATAGGCGTTGCCCGGCGTCATCGGTCCCGCTGGCCTCCTACGACGACGTCGCGGACGCGGACGTGCGGTCCGCCGCAGTCCGTCGGCGCCGATTGCCCGGCCTTGCCGCACATTCCCGGCATCTTCATTTCGAAATCCGAGCCGACGGCGTCGATGTTCTTCAGCGTGTCGAGCGTCAGGCTGGAGATGGAAACGTCGCGCAGCATTTCGCCGACTTTTCCGTGCTCGATCCGGTGCGCGAGGCCGGCGTGGCAGATGAACTGGCCCTTCTCGACCATCACGTAGCCCCAGTGGCCTTCCTCCAGGTAGATGCCCCGCTCGACGCCGCGGATCATCTCCTCGAAAGGCACGCTGCCGGGGGCCATGAAGGTGTTCGTCATCCGCGGGATGGGCCGGCAGTCGTAACTTTCCGCGCGGGCGCTGCCGGTCGGCTCGGCGCCGAATTTGGCGGCAGTTTCCAGGCTGTGCAGGAGGCCGACGAGTCGGCCTTTCTCGATGATGGGTCGTCGGCGTCCCGGCGTGCCTTCGCTGTCGTAGGCGAAGGATCCGAATTCGCCCGGCAGCGTCGAATCGTCGTAAATGGAGACGGCCGGGGCGGCAATCATCTCGCCCAGTCGCCCCTCGAGGATGCTCTGGCCGGCCCAGACGTGGTCGGCCTCGGCGTTGTGGCCGAGGGCCTCGTGCACCAGCAGGCCCGTGATCGAGGGGTGAAAGATGACGGTGAACCGGCCGGCAGGGGCGGGCCCGGCTTCGAGCAGGGCGAGGGCCTTCTTGGCGGCCCGGACGCTGAACTCCTCGGGCTCGGTCCGGGCGAGGAGTTCCGCGCCGCCGGCGATGCCCCGGTTTTCCACGCCGCGCTGGAGCACCCGGCCGTCGGAGGCTACCATGAGCGCCGTGCAGACGGCCCGGCACGCGGTGCTCCGGATGCACGTGCCGGCCGTGTTGACCAGCACTTCCTCGCGCAGGCCGTCG
>DATLBA010000039.1:0-21665 GCA_035527275.1 Phycisphaerae bacterium | reverse complement strand
CTGGGAGACGGGGTCCGCGTTTTTCTTCGCGGCGCGATCCGCCAGCGGACGCGGCTGGCCGTCTCGTTCGAGTCGCCGCGCCCGGCCACCGGCCGCGTGTCGCTGCCGGCGTTCGGTGTGGCCGGAGCGCGAAACGGCGGCGGGACGCTGGCAATTGCCGGCGGCGGCGAGGCCGTTATCCTGGAATTGGAGAGCCCCGGTCTGGAGCCGATGGCGCTGGCCGACCTGCCGGACCAGACGCGCGGCCTGTTGGCCGCGCCGCCGGTCTATGCCTATCGGCTGAGGCCCGACTTCTGGGAGGCGCGGATTGACCTGGTCGCGATGGCCGAGTTTCCCGTCCGCGAGACGCTGATTGACTCGGCCCTTTACACGGTCCTCTATCGCCCGGACGGCCGCGTGATGACGAAGGTCATTTATGAGGTGCGCAACCGCACCCAGCAGTATATGAAGGTCGATTTGCCGCCTCGGGCGCGCCTGGTCGTGGCGCGGGTTTCGGAGCAGCAGACGAACCTAGCCCGCGGACCCGGCTCCAGCATCTATGTGCCACTCGAAAAAAGTGTCCTGACGACGGCGGGGCTCATCAGTTTCCCCGTGGAACTGGTTTACGTGACGCCTGCCGAGCCGCTCTCCCGGAAGGGTGCGTTCCGCCTCCTGCTGCCGCGCGCCGATTTGCCGATCGCCTACGCGCGGTGCGCCGTGATGCTCCCGAAGGGAATGAGGCTGGATGAGTGGCGGGGTGTGCTGCGGGAGGTCGAGACGTGGTCGAGCGAGACGGCCGAACTGGAATTTGAATACGGTCGGGGGCATCTCGCGCCGGCACCCGCCGAGGAGCCGCCCAAGCCGAAAAGGCCCGGCCTGCTCGGAGCGATTGGCGGCCTGTTTATGATGGGGGCGCAGGCGCCCGAACAACCCGACACCGCCGCGCTCGATCGCAAGCGACAATGGGAACTTCAGACGTTGACCGGCCAGGTCAAGAACCGTTACCGCGCCGCCGTGGACTATTACCATCAAGGCAATTACGAGAAAGCGCGGGAGTTGTTCCAGCAGACCATCCGGATTGCGCCGGATTCGACCGAAGGGTACAACGCCAAAAAGTATCTCGAGAACGTGGATATCGCCTTGGGCGAGCGGAAGGAGGGGGCCAGGGTGGACCGAGGCTCGCAAGCCGCCGCGAAGGCCGTCCAGCGGGCGCAGCAGATGAGCAACGTGGCCATGCTGGAGCGCCAGCAGAAACTTCTCGGCCACGGCCGGGTGGCGGCTCAGAAGGGCGATGAAAAACAAGCCGAGGCCGCCTACCAGGTGGCCGTCCAACTTGGGGCCGATCTCCAGAAGCGCGGCGAGGAAAAGCGCGAGCAGGACGCCATCGTCCGCGAGGCCCAAAAATACCTCCGGGACGCCTCCGAGCGCCGCAAAAAGACGGCCGAGGAAGTCGGCAAACTCCGTGGTCGCCTTGAGCAACTCAAACAGTCCATCTCCGAAGTCGGCGGCAAGGAAGCGGAGGGCCTGGCAGAAATCCTTGTCCTGGACGAACGCGCCGCAAAGGTCGGCGGTTTCACCGCCAGTGGGCGGGTACCGGATTTCACGGGCGCGGCGCCACGCTTCGAACCACAGATTGAGAGGGGGACGGCCCTGGCCGAGCAATGGGTCGCATTCGCAGGGAAGGTAGGCGGAGCGGCTGGACGGGCTTTCGAAGCGTCATGGGAACAGGCCCCCGAAGAACAGGTCACCGAACTCAAGCACCAGGTCGAGCGCCTGGAAAAACTTCAGGAACGTCTGGCGGGGGAGAAGGTCGCCGAGGGTGAGCCCGTGCCCGCCGCCGTCCTTGCAGCGGACGAGGACGCGGACGTGGAACGCAAGGTCGTCGAGCGGGCCAAGGCCCTGAAGGCACAGGCCCGTCAGGCGGCCGGACTGGCGCGAGCCGGACGCGTCGCCGAGGCCGAACGTCTCATGCAAAAGGTCGGCAAGGACGTGGAGGCAACGGCCCGCGCCGCTGCGTCGCTTGAAAAGGCCCGCCTGCCCGAGGAACCGACGCAGGTGACGGGCGCATTGCCCGGGCTTCCAACTGCGCGGCCGGTGGAGAAGCCGGACGCGATCCTCAGCGACATTCAAGCCGTGCAGGACGTCGGACGCTTGGAGGTGCGGGCCGACGTGCGCGACCGGTTGGCCCTGGCCGAGCGCCGGATGCGTCGGGCCGCCACGCCCGATGAACTGAACGCAGCGTTTCAGCCGATCGCCCAGGCCGACCGGCTGCTCGATGCCGCCGGCGCGCTCGAAGCGGATGAGACGAAGCGCCTCCGGGACGAAATTGGCGCCCTTCGCAGCGAGATCGGGCGCCGGCAGAAGGAGGTCGCCAAAGCCCCCGGCGCACCTGACCTTGCCGGCACGGCCCCGGGAGATTCACGGGGGCGCCGGGTCGATCAACTCTGGGGCCGGGCCAGGGGCTTCCAGCAGCAGAAGAAGTTCCACGACGCGGTCACGGTGCTGGATGACATCCTGGCGCTTGAGCCCGAGAACAAGCGGGCCCGGCTCTGGAAGGAGGACCTGTCGCGCCTGGCGTCCCGGGGCCGACCCACCGCTGAACCTGTGGCGCCCCCGGCCCCTTCGGCCATCCAGCGCCCCGAGAGCAGGGCCTCGAAGGAACTGGTGGAATTCAAGAGCGAGTACTTCAAGGCGGTAGAGGCCTTGGAAGAAGAAAAAGGCCGGCGCGAAACCGTCGAACTAAACGTCGAGGACATCACGGACAAGGAAGCCAACGGCCGCGAACTGGCCGACTTCATCGCGCACAACTATTCGTGGGCGCTTCGGCCGGACGACTCCGGCCCGACCGTGGTGACGGGCGGAGACGGAGGATACGGGGCCGCGGCCGGGGCAGAGCCGGAGGTGGTTTTCAGTGACGGTAATCTGAGAATTGCAAATGATCCGGTTGTGGTGGGACAGGTTCAGGCCGTTCTGGACCGCCTTCGCGCCAACGTGGGCCAGCGTGTCCGCGTCGGGTCGCGGAATATTTTCATCGGCAGCCAGACGGCCCGGGCGGCGGGGATTGACTGGGTCGAGGGCGCGGGCGGCGTCCGCTATGCCGTCGTCAATGAGGGCCAGTTGCTCGGCCTCCTGGATATCGAGCAGCGCGACGCCGCCGCACCGCCCCCCTCCATCCCCCGTGAACTTGGTCAGGACGCGGTGGTCGGGACGCAGGCGCTGCTGGCGAACAGCGGCGTCCTCGACGTGACCCGCGCCGGCGACGACGCGAACAAGCTCTCCTATAACGATAACGACATCCAGGTGGCCCACGAGGACTACCTGCTGGTGGACAACGGTTCATATCTGACCGCGGTCAAGTCCGGTCGGATGCTGCACTGGTCGGCCGAGGTCGAGGAGGTCCGATTTCCCGGTGTGCCGGCGGCGGTAGTGGTTCCGGCTGTCGGATACACCGTGAAGTTTGAGAAGCGGTTGCTGGATCCTGAGGATCCGGTGGAACTGGCGACACAGTACACTTGGGAAGGAGAAGAACGATGAGAACCAAAGGATGGATAGTGCCGGCAGGACTGGCGGTGATGCTCCTCGCGGCCGGGCCGGCGCTCGGAGCGCCGCCCAAGGGCGACGAGGAGTTGCCCCGCGACGCCGAAGGGCGAGTCATCCTCCCGTGGGAAACCTTCAAGGAGGTGACCGGCTGGGACGAGGCGAAGCCTGAGGCCGAGGAGCCGGGCATCTTCACCCTCAAGTGGGAAGAGGTGGAGGACCTGCTCGGCATCAAGATTGAAAAGGTGACCGAGGCCACTCGTGTTCGCATTCCCTGGCAGGAGTTCAAGGCGCTGTTGGAATGGAGCCTCGCGCAGAAAAGAGAGCCCGAGGTGCTGCCGCCCACCGATTGGACCGTCACGGCCGCAACGTATGAGGGCGAGTTGACAAAGGACGGCGCCATTTTCGACGCCACGTTCCAGGTCCACATCCTGAAGGAGAAGGACTGGAAGACGATTCCGCTCCTGCCGCAGACGGTCGCCGTTCACGAGGCGCTTCTGCCCGAGGAGACCTACCTGAGGCAGTCGGACGGCCATTACGAGTTGATGACCACCGCGACCGGTGCAAAGGACGTCAAGGTGACGTTCTCTTCGGCGGTGACGGAAGCGGCCGGGGCGAACACGACGAGTTTCAACCGCGTGCCGTCGGGAACCTGCATCCTGAAGTTGCGGGTCGCCGACGCCGAGGTGGACGTGAAAGTGGCGAACGCTCAGTCGGTCGTCACGCGGCAGGAAGCGGGCGTGACGCACGTCGTGGCGGCGCTGCCGGCCGGCGCGCCTGTCCGGATCTCCTGGGAACGGGCGATCCCCGAGGCCGAAAAGGTCCCCCCGAAACTTTATGCCGAGACCAAAACCCTCGTGGCCGTCGGCGACGGCATCCTCGTCTGCCGCGAACGCATTGATTACAACATCCTGCACACCGGCGTCCGCGTCCTGAAACTGAAACTCCCCCAGGGCGTGAGCATCCTGGAGGTGACCGGTGACCGCGTGCGCGACTGGCGCGTCGCGGACGACGAACTGACCGTCTCCCTGAGTTACGAGGCCCTCGGCAAGTACACGCTGAACGTCACGTATGAAAAACCGACGGGCGAGGTCCGGGCTGCCGGCGTTTCGCTGCCGGTGCTTCGGGCGGCCGACGTGGTCCGCGAGAAGGGGCACATCGGCGTCGTGGCCTTGGCGAACGTGGAACTCTCGAGCCCGGAACTCAAAGGCGCCACCGCCATCGACGTCCGGGAACTGCCGCCCGAGTTGCTCGCCATGACCCGTCAGCCGATCCTTCTCGCCTACCGCTACGTCGTCGAGCAGTTCGACATCCCCCTGGCCATCAAGAAGCACGAGGACGTGGACGTCCTGGTGACGATTGTGGACTCCGCCGTCTCGACGACAATGCAGACGCTCGACGGCCGCCGCCTGACCAAGGTGGTGTACAACGTCAGGAACAATCGCAAACAGTTCCTGCGCCTGGCGATGCCCGAGGGCGCCGAAATCTGGTCGGCGAGCGTCAGCGGGCGGTCCATCCGGCCGGCCAGGGACGAGCAGGGCCGCGTCCTGATTCCACTGGTCCGTTCACAGGGCGCTTCCCGCGGCCTGGCGGCGTTCCCGGTCGAGGTCGTATACGTTGAGAAGGGCGAACAGCCCCCGGAGGCCGGCGAACTGGAAATCACACTGCCGCAGGCCAGCGAGCCGATTACCCATCTGATGGTCAACCTCTACCTGCCGAAGGAAGGCAAATACACGAAGCCATGGTCGAGCGAGCCGGCCATTGAGGGGCCGCTGACGGTCGTCAAACAGTTCCGAAGCCTGTTCGGTGCCGCCGGAGCGGAGCCGGAAAAGGCGGCCGCCGCGCTTCAGCAGCAGGCTGCAGCGCGAGCCGAGGCCGCCACCGCCGCTGCCGGTGCTACGCCGATCCGCGTGCATCTGCCCATCGACGGCCGGTTGTTCCGGCTCGAAAAAATCCTCGTCCTCGACGAGGCGCTCTTCATCAGGGTCCGCTACAGCGGGTGGAAAAAGCAATAACGGCACGTAAGCGACCGTTCGGCAAGGGTCCGGCGCTTTGCGCCCGGACCCTTGCTATGGCACAAGGCAATCGGGTCTGCGTGGGGTTGACTCGTCACCGCCGCCGGCCGAAGTGGATCGCCGTGTGCCACACGTCGAGCCACCTGTTCGCCTCGGCGCCCGAGCGCCGCAAGGTGTCCGGGAAGCCGCGCCTGCGAACACGACGAGGACACGATCCAGCGGTGGCGGCAGCAAGACGGGCCGCGCGGCACTTGGAGGAACGATCGGGGAGCGGCTTTGCTTTCGAGTGCCTTCCGCCCTACGCGCCGGAACTCAACCCCGCCGAGGGCGTTTGGAGGCACATCCCGTATGCCGACCTCGCCGACTTCATCCCGGATGACGTGGAACCCCCTGCGCATCGAGGTCGCCGGGTCGATCAAGGACCAGCGATGCAGCCCTCCGCCGCTTCGGTCGCTCTTCGTTCACGCCAAACTCGGACCGTAGCGCGTTTCTTTTACCAGACAAAGGGCAATAAGGAAATCCCAGAGGGTTGGAGTGAGCCCTGCGACGGTTCAGCATTGAAGCGCTCAGGCTCCGGCTTATAATGGGCGCCCGGCACGGAGAAGAAGGCCCCGGCGCTGCGGTGCCGGGGCCCCGAGTGAAAGGAAGGACGCGCATGGCCGTTTCGCACGATGACAAGACGATCCTCCGCGACCTCGGCAAACAGATTGCCGAGATCGCCGCCCTCCCGGTCCACAAGGAAAAGGCCGACCTCTGGCGGCGCCTGAACGGTCTGGAGAAAGTCCGGCCCCTGGTCTTGATTAGTGAAACCCCCTGGCCCGAAATGGACGTGGACGGAGAACTGGCGCTCGGGTGCGCCGATTCCTGGTGCCGCCAGGTCGAGCGGGGTCTGCGGCGGACCCTTTACCAATGGCGTCACATGCCCGCCGACATGGTCGTCGAGCCGCGTCTGTGGTGCCCCCTGGTGATTCACGATACGGGGTTCGGCCTGGAAGGGGAAGCCGACGTCGCAAGTGTCGAATGTGCCGGGGCAATCACGTCCCGTCACTTTCGCCCACAAATCACGAAGCCCGAGGATATCAAGAAGATTAAAATGCCCGAGGTGACTCACGACGCCGAAGCGAGCGAGCGCCGGTATCAGCAGATGTGCGAGATCTTCGACGACGTCATCCCGGTCAAGCAGCGAGGCATCTCGGGCTGCTGGTTCGCTCCGTGGGACGAATTGGTCACGTGGTGGGGGGTCCAGGAAGCGCTCACCGACCTGGCCCTCCGACCGGAGATGGTTCACGCCGCGGTGGCGCGCCTCGTCGATGCTCATCTCCATCGTCTGCGCCAGTGGGAGGACCTGAACCTGCTGGCCCTGAACAACGGGAACGTTGGCGCCGGTTCCGGCGGCCCCGGATACACCGACGAACTGCCGCAGCCCGACTTCGACCCCAAGCACGTCCGGCCGATTGACCTGTGGGGCAGCGCGACACCCCAGATCTTTTCCGAAGTCTCACCCGAAATGCACTGGGAGTTCGCGCTGAAGCACGAGATGCGGTGGCTTGAGCGCTTCGGCCTGACCTATTACGGCTGCTGCGAGCCGCTTCACCTGAAGATGGGTATCCTCCGCAAGATTCCGAACCTCCGCAAGGTCTCCATGAGCCCAATGGCGGACAAGGCCAAGGGGGCCGAGGAAATCGGCGCCGACTACGTCTTCTCCCTGAAGCCCAACCCGGCGGTTCTCGCGTGGGACCGGTGGAATCCCGACGAGGCCCGCAGAACCCTCCGCGAAGACCTCGACAAGGCGCGCGGCTGCGTCGTCGAGGTGATCATGAAGGACATCAGCACGGTCCGCCACGAGCCGCAGCGCCTGTGGGAGTGGTGCGAGATCGCCATGCAGGAAGCCGAAAACTTCGCGTAGCCGCGCCGCGCTTTTCCTATCCGGCCACCTCAATCGGCGGCGCTTCGACGGCCCGCTCGGTGGCGCGCGTGACCTCGTCCCACTCGGCCCGGTTGAACCGACAGCCGGGGTCGGCGCGGCGAAGGTCGCGGAAGTAGCCCCAACTCCGCGCCCGGCAGCCACCGCAATGATACTTGTAATCGCAGACCTTGCAGTGGCCGGTCCGGTCCTCGCGGTCCCTAAGGAGTTCCATCACGGGATGGTTCCACATCACGTCGAAGGAATGCGTGCGGAAGTTGCCCACCGTGATGGGCATGAAGACGCACGGCGTGACGTCGCCGTTCGGCTGGATGGCCATGTAGCACCGCCCTGCCCCGCACCCGCCGACGTAGCGGGCGAGCACCCGCGTCATCTTCCCGCCGCCGTAACCGTAGTGGCCCGTGTTCACGGGGTCGGTCGGGTCGCCGAGTTCGAGGCACGCGCGGCCGTATTGCGGGGCGCTCGACATGATGCTGATCCGCCCGTCCACCAGGTACCGCTGCAAGACGGCGAGCATGCGCTCGCGCTCGTCGGGGCTCAGGTCCTGGTCCACGAGGCTGCGCGCCCGCCCCGTCGGGATGAAGTTGAAGGCATAGAACGTATCGACGCCCTCGGCAATGCACCACTCGAGCACCGCTTCCAACTCCCGGAGGTTCCACCGCGCCACCGTCATCGCGACGCCGCACTTGATGGCCGGATTTCCGACCACGTTGCGGATGCCGGCGACCGCTCGCTCCCAGTATCCGGAAGCGCCGCGCCAGGCGTCGTGTTTCGTCGGGTCCACCGAGTCGAGGCTGATTTCGGCATAGCGGACGCCGGCCTGGACCATGGCCTGAACCTTCTCTGTGCTGAGGAGCGTCCCGTTCGTGGCGACGGTCAGATGCATCCCCCGGTCGGCGGCATAGCGGGCGATCGGAAGGAACGTCGGGCTCATGACCGGTTCGCCGCCCGAAAAGGCAATCATCGCGACGTTGCGCGCGGCAAGGCTGCCCACGATTCGTTTCTGCTCGTTGAACGAGAGTTCGTCGTCGGCGCGCCGGCCCGCTTCCTGATAGCAGTGCTCGCACTTGAGGTTGCAGGCCTGGGTGAAGTTCCAGACGACCATCAGGGGCGCGACGAACTGCTGGGGCTGCGTGAGGCCCAGCCGCCCGACACTCCGGACCGTCGCGACCAGACCGTGGCGCATCGCCGGGTTGCCGAAGACGCGCTTTCGCAGCGTTTCGGGCGTCGCGCCGGTCTTGCGCCGAACGTACTCGGTCAAAAGATACGGGAGGGTGAACTCGGGACGCCACCAGCGGGCCCGTCCCTCGGCGTAGGCCTCGAAGAACCGCTCGAGCCGGCATTGGCCGCTCAACGCAGGCCCGTTCCCCGACCGGCGCCGGGCCGTCATCCACCGAAACAGGCGCCGGACATCCGGCCGCGCCAAAAACCGCTCAATCTTTTCCGCTTCGGCCATGTTGCCGACAATCGTAGAACCCCCCCGGCGAACCGGCAAGGCTTTTCGCCCTACCGGGCGCTCTCGCCGGCGGATTTCGCTTTGACAATCCATCCGAGGCCGGTAGGATGGCACGCGCCGGTAACGGGCTCGGCAGCCATCTCCGAAAGGGACTCCATGGAAATCCTCCAGCGCCCTTGCGACGTGGAAGGCGTGACGCTCCTCGCCCTCGACGGTGGCCTCGATTACACCAATGCGGGACAATTCATCGAAAAAATGTACCAACTGATGGACGAGGGCTACCGCTGCGTCGTCCTGGACCTGACGCGGCTGACCTACATGTCGAGTTGGGGTCTGGCGTCACTCGTTCGCGTCCACCATCATTATGCGGCCCGCGGGGCACGGATCGCCTTTGCGAATCTTCACAGCGCCGTCGCCACCCTCCTGCAGATTTCGCATCTCGACCGCCTGTTCAACCTCTACCCGACGGTCGAAGCGGCGCTGGCCAGCGCCTCGAAATGCGCCAAACCAGAGCAGCATTGATTTCACGACGCGGCCTGTGCAATCCTTTGTGCGGCGGGCCTTTCGCCAGGTCGAGCCGGCCGCCCGGACAACCCAACCTGCCGCGCAAAGGAGTTCCGCGAGTGGCGCTCCCCCTTTGAGCACAGCACGGTTTTGCCTGACGCCTTGCCCCTCCGGGAAATACGCAAGGCGGATTTTAGAGTTCACGAAAGCGGCCGAATACCGGATAATGGGCCCGCTCCAGTAAGATGACGCGGCCGGTGCGGGTATCTTGTGGGCTCCCATGGCCGAGCGAGACAAAAACGACCGCCGTGAATTGCGGCGCGCCATGCGGGTGCTGAGCATCTCGTTCGTCATGGCGCTCGCCATCCTGGCCGGGTGGCTCCTGGGCTGGCTCTTGGACAGCCGCGTCACGGGGACCTTCCCCCTGCTGACGATTCTCGGTGTCGTCGCGGGCGTCGTCGGAGGCGGGTGGTACTCATACCGGATCATCATGAAGGTCATGGGCGAATGACTCGCGAGGGGAACCATCTGGCGCTTGAGGCGTTCCAGGTCCGGGTCGCCCGAACAAGTGTTCTGGTGGCGGTCGGGCTCGCCGGGGCCGTCGCCGCAGGCGCGGGGCACTACACTCCCGTGGCGGGGGGGCTCGCGCTCGGCGGCGCCGCCAGTCTTGCCGCGCACTGGATTAAAGTCCGGACGCTACGGCAAATCGGCCGGGGCGCATCTGCAAGGCGGGCGAGCCTTGCGGCAATCATGCGGCTGGCGGTCGGCACGGCGGCGCTGGCTGCCGCGTTCGCCACGCCCGCCATCGATTTCTGGGCGACCGCCGGCGGCCTTCTCATCGCCAACGCCGTCACCGTGATCCTGGCCGTTCGGGACGCCCGGCGGCATAAGGTGCAGACGTAAGGGACATTGATGGAAGAAGCGCTTCCCAGCATACCGAACCAGGTTCTCTCCTGGGACGCCCCCTGGCCGCTCAACCTGCTGGTCTGGGGCTACACGTATGAGACGTTCTTTATGACGGTGGTGGTGGTCGCTCTGGTCGGGGTCGTCTTCGGCCTGCTGGCGTGGCGGCCGAAGTTGGTGCCGGGGCGGCGCCAGGCCCTGGTCGAGATGCTGGTCGAATTTTTCAAAGATGTCGTTTACGGCACACTCGGGCCGAAGGACGGCCGCACGTTCCTCCCCCTGATCGGCACGATCTTCCTGTTCGTCTGGATGGCGAACGTAATCGGCATCCTTCCGACGGGCGCGTTGTTCCGCTGGATTAACCATGTGTTCGAGCGTTCCGGCGGCTCCAGCCTCGTCTTCGAAAGCACCTGCGGCACGGTCGTGATTCCCGGCGCCGAGGAGCCCTCCCGAAACGTCAACTTTCCCTGGGGCCTGGGGATCATGGTCTTTTTCCTGATGCACGTCCTGGCCATCAAGCGCAAAGGGATGGCGCGATACCTGGACGAGTATTTTCAGCCCCATCTCGGCCGCTTCACGTGGCCATACCAGAAATGGTGGGCCCGTGGCGTGATGGCGCTATTCGGTCTGGCCGCCGCCGGAGCATTTGGCTACGCCGTTGGAGCCTTTCTCGATGCCCACTGGGAAACGGCGCCGTACGGGGCGCTCGGACTCGGCGGGGCGCTCGGCCTTTATGCCTTCGCGTGCTACGTGGTCAAACCCAAGCCGGAGCCGAAGCAACTCGGCGTGCCGAACCTGTTCATGGCTCCCCTGAACATCGTCGGCAAGTTCGCTGAAATCCTCTCGATGTGTTTCCGTTTGTTCGGCAACATCTTCGGCGGCGCCATTATCATTCTGATGATTACCACCGTCATCCGGCCGGTGGTGCCCATTTTCCTCAGGGCCTTTTTCGGAATCTTCATCGGGACGGTTCAGGCCTTTGTCTTCGCGGTGCTGTGCCTGACGTACATCGCCGTCGAAATCGCAGAGGACGAGGAACCGGTCGGCGGCAGAGAATCGCACGAGGAGGAAGGCGCGGCGGCCGCCTGAGAGACGAACACGATGAGCGAGTGGGAAGAAATCCTGGCGAGCGGCGGCGAAGGGCTCCTCGAGACGGTCAAGTACGTCGCAGCCGGGTTGTCGGTCGGTCTGGCGGCCCTCGGTCCCGGCGTCGGCGAGGGATACGCCGCCGGCAAGGCGGCGGCCGGCATCGCCCGCCAGCCCGCCGAGGCCGGCCAGACGCTGCGCACCATGCTCATCGGACAGGCCATCTCGGAGACGAGCGGCATCTTCGGCTTGGTCATCGCCTTCCTGCTGATTGCGACCGACCCCGAATCGATTACCAACTGGGCAATGGGGTCGGCGATGCTTGCCGCCGGGCTCTGCATGGGCCTCTCGGCCGTCGGCAGCGCGGTCGGCGCAGGCCTCGTGGCGGGCGAGGCGGTCTCCGGCATTGCCCGGATGCCCGAAAGCCGCAGCCGCGTCACCCTCGCGATGCTCATCTCCCAGGCCCTTGCCCAGAACGGGGCCATTCTCGGGTTTGTCGTCACCATCTTGCTTTTGGGGGCCACCCAGACGGTCGGCATCGACTCCACCGATTGGGCGGGCTTGCTGCCGCCGATGGCGGCCTTCCTCGGCGCCGGCGTCGCCATGGGGGCGGGGGCCAACGGGCCCTCGGTCGGCATCGGATACGTCGGCGCTGAAGCCTGCGCCGGCATCGCACGAAACCTGAAAGACAGCGCTCTTATTCAGCGGACCATGTTCATCGGGTCGGCCGTCGCCAGTTCGACCTCAATCTACAGTCTCGTCGTCGCCCTGCTCCTGTGGGGCATCGGCGGCAGGATGTAAGTGCAAAGGGGAACTGCGGGCTTGTCCGCCCATACGGGCCGTATGGCCGGGGCGGGGCATACCCGCGCGGAAGGGAAAGGAAATCGAAATGGAAGAAGCCATCGTCAAGGCAGCCGCTCTGTTGGGCGCAGGGCTCGCGATGGGATTCGGCGCGATCGGACCGGGCATCGGCGAAGGCTACGCCGCCGGACGGGCCTGCGAGGGTATCAGCCGCCGGCCCGACCAGGCCGGCCTACTGACTCGGACGATGCTCATCGGCCAGGCCGTCTCGGAATCGACCGGCATCTACAGCCTGGTCATTGCGCTGATTCTGATTTTCACCGTGGGATCCTGAGCGGTCCATACGCCGATCCGCTTGAGGAGGAGGTGCCCCGTTGAACGTGGCGCCGAAGAAAAAGCGCCTGCTGAAGGTCTTCATCGCCGTCTATCTCCTGTTCGTCGTCGCCTGGCTCGTTGGCCAGGCCTTTCCGACGATGCGGGGTACCGCGAAAGTCTATCGGCTCGGGCCCGAGATTAAGGGCTCACATCTGGCCGAGGCCTTCACGGTGACGACCTTCTCGGGCCGGATTCTCGAGGAACGGGTGGCCAAGGCGCTCGAAAAGGCCGGTGTCGGGACCGTGCGCATCGAGGCAACAGAAGAGCCCGTCCGCATTCCCAACGCCGTCGGAAAGCGCATCGAGTCACTGGTGCTTCCGAAAGGCACCCACGTGAACGAGGAACTCTGGAACCTCGTCCTGGCCGCCGAGCGCGCGGGACGCCCCGACGCCGAAGTCGTCGTCACCGGCACGGGAAACATCATAGGTTTCAGCCTCGATCTCGTGCTGGTGATGATTAACTTCGCGGGCCTGCTTTGCATCCTGTACGTGTTTTTGTGGGACCCCATCCTTGAGATGCTCGACAAGCGCGCCGAGAAGATCCGCACCCATCTCGACAGCGCCGCCGGCAAGCGAAAGGAGGCCGGAGCGCTTCGCGACAAGTATGCGGGCCTGATGGAAGGCGCCAAGCGCGAGCGCGAAGAACTGGTCCAGGGCGGCCAGCGGGAGGGCGAGGCCGAACGCCAAAAGACCATCCGGCGGGCACACGAGGAGGCTCAAACGATCATCCACCAGGCCCGGGAGGAAATCGAGGCCGAAGTCGCGCAGGCTCGCCGCGCCCTTCGTCGCGAAGTCGCCTCCCTCAGCGCCGAGATCGCCGCCGAAATCCTCCGCCGGGAACTCAATCCCGAGGACCACGAAGCGCTCGTTCAGGACTTCCTCAAGAAGGTGGCCGCCGGCGGGGATGAACCGCCGGCCAATGAAAAGACCGACTAAAAAACCATGGCCCGAAACCATAGCGCCGCGCGATACGCCGAAGCCCTCGCAAGCCTCATTGAGAAGGACGCGGACCTCGAGGCGGCCGCCAGCGTCCTCAAGGGGCTTGCGGCCCAGGCGGTCCCCGACCACGAGGCTCGCCTGTTCTGGCAAAGTCTGCGCGCCGGACGTGACGCCAGGCAGAAACTGGCCGCGCGCATCCTCAAAATGCTCGAGGCGCCGCCCGTGGTCCGCTCCTTCGTCGGCGTGCTGGTGGCTAACAATCGGATGGGCCACTTGCCCGAGATTGCCGACGCACTCGAGGAGGTCGTGGCCAAGCGGCTCGGCCGGACCGTCGCCCGGGTCACAAGTGCCCGGCCCCTGACCGAGGCGCAGGAGAAGGCCCTTCGCGGGCGGCTCGCTTCGCTCAGCGGCAAAGAGGTCCATCTGGAAAAACGCGTGGACGAGAACCTGATTGGCGGCGTGCGGGTGCGGCTGGAGAACACGGTTTTCGACGACAGCGTCCGCGGCCGCCTCAACGCCCTGGTCGCAAGGTTCGACAAATAAGAGGACCGACACGGTGAAACCGCAAAAGAACAGGCGGCCGGCAGGGCGCGCGGAGTAGCCCCTCAGCGAAAAGGCGGACGAGATGGAAATCCGAAGCGAAGAGGTCACCGAGGTCATCCGGCAGCAGATCCGGAAGTGGGCCGGCGAACTCAAGGTCGATGAGGTCGGCGAGGTCATCGAGGTCGGCGACGGCATCGCCCGCGTCTTCGGCCTCGAGAACTGCATGTACAACGAACTTGTCGAACTGCCGAACGGCGTCTTCGGCATGGCGATGAGCCTCGAGGAGACAAGTGTCGGCCTGGTCCTCCTGGGCGACGACCGGCTCGTCGGCGCCGGCGATGAAGCCAAGCGCACCGGGCGCATCGTCCAGGTCCCCGTCGGCGACGCGCTCATCGGGCGGGTCGTCAACCCGCTGGGCCAGCCGGTGGACAGCAAGGGCGACATCCGGACCGGCGAGTTTCGCCCCGTCGAGCGATTGGCTCCCGGCATCGTCTGGCGCCAGCCGGTCGATACACCGCTTCAAACGGGCCTGAAGTGCATCGACGCCATCACACCCATCGGCCGCGGCCAGCGAGAACTCATCATCGGCGACCGCCAAACCGGCAAAACCGCCATCCTCGTGGACATGATCCTCAACCAGCACGACCAGGACATTATCTGCATCTACGTCGCCATCGGCCAGAAGCGCTCGAGCGTCGCCCAGGTCATCCAGACCTTCGAGGACGCCGGTGCCATGGATTACACGATCGTCGTGACAGCGTCGGCCAGCGTGCCGGCGACGCTCCAGTATCTCGCCCCCTACGCCGGCTGCGCTATGGGCGAATACTTCATGGACAGCGGACGCGATGCCCTCATCTGCTACGACGACCTGACGCGCCACGCGTGGGCGTTCCGGCAGATGGCGCTGTTGCTTCGGCGTCCCCCCGGACGCGAAGCCTATCCGGGCGACGTCTTCTACCTGCACGCGCGGCTGCTGGAGCGGGCCGCGCGGCTCAATGAGGAGCACGGCGGCGGGAGCCTGACCGCCCTGCCCGTCATCGAAACCCAGGCCGGCGACATCTCCGCCTACATCCCCTCGAACGTCATCTCAATCACTGACGGCCAGATCCGCCTGGAGACGGACCTCTTTTTCCGCGGCGTGCGGCCGGCCATGGACGTCGGCAACAGCGTCAGCCGCGTCGGCGGCGCCGCCCAGTCCAAGGCGATGAAAAAGGTGGCCGGCCAATTGAAGACCGATCTCGCCCAATACGGTGAATACAAGGCGTTCGCCCAGTTCGGCAGCGAACTTGATGAGGCGACGCGGCAGATTTTGAGGCGCGGCGAGCGCCTCACCGAAGCCATCAAGCAGGACCAATACCAGCCGCTCCCAATGGAGGAAGAAGTCGCCATCCTGAAAGCCGCCAACGACGGCGACCTCGACGAATTGCCCGTCGAGGACATCCGCCGATTCGAAAAACAGTACCTCGTCTTCATGCGGAACGAAAAGAAGGACCTCCTGAAACGCCTGCGGGAAACGGGCGACATCGATGAGAAACTCGATGCCGCACTCAAAAAATCCGTTCAGGAATTCAAAGAAACCTTCGCCGTGACCAAGAAAGAAGACGCCGAGGAGGCGGTGGACGAGATCGCCAAGTCCATCGAGGATGGAGCGAGCGGCGAAACCGAAAAGAGCGACGAAGCGGAAGAAGAACCGGCTAAGGAATAGGACGTGGCGACACTGCGCGACATCCAACGGCGTATCCGAAGCGTCACGAACACCCAGCAGATCACCCGGGCGATGAAGATGGTGGCGGCGGCGAAACTACGCCGGGCCCAGCGGCGGCTCCTCGCCCTCAGGCCCTACGCCGAGGCGCTCGACCGCCTGCGACTGGAAGCCGCGCGCCGATTCATCGGCAACGAGCATCCTCTGCTGGAGGTGCGCCCCGAACGCCGCATCGCCCTCCTCGTCCTGACCAGCGACAAGGGCCTTTGCGGCTCATTCAATCAGAATCTTGTCCGGGCGTGCTTGGCAGCCGCCGAATCTCGCGGCGGGCCCGAGCGCTTCGTCTCGGTCATCGGCCGAAAGGGCGCCGTGGCCCTCCATCGCGCCGGGCTGGAACCGGCCGACGCCTGGACCGACCTGCCGGACCCGGTCCGCTTCCTGGAAGTGGAACAGATGGCGCGGCAGTTCGTCGAGCGATTCGAGCGGCGCGAGATCGACGCCCTCGATATTCTATACGCGGAATTCCGGTCGGCGATGTCTCAGCGGATCCGAACGCAACGGCTCCTGCCGATTGAGCCGCTCCGGATCGAGGACTTGCAGGCACGCGAAGCGGAACGGGAGGCATACATCTTCGAGCCGGGCGACGAAGCGCTTGCTTCGGCGCTCCTCATGCGCAACGTTGCGGTCCAACTCTTCCGGGCCATTTGTGAAAACCAAACCAGCGAACACGGGGCGCGAATGACCGCCATGGACAACGCCACCGAAAACGCCGACGAAATGATCGGCGATCTGACGCGCCTGTACAACCGCGCCCGCCAGCAGCACATTACGAGGGAACTGCTCGACATCGTCGGAGGGGCCAATGCGCTCCAACAGAGCATCTAGCACAAGGGACGTTTCAATGAACAAAGGACGCATCACACAGGTCATGGGACCCGTCGTGGACGTCGCCTTCCCCGGCGAACGTCTGCCGGAAATCTATAGCGCGATTACCATCCAGGACGACCGGCGCCGGGTCAATCTCGTGGTCGAAGTCGCGCAACACCTCGGCGAGGGCCGCGTCCGCTGCATCGCCATGGGACCGACCGACGGACTGGTGCGCGGCATGGAAGCGGCCGACACCGGCGAGCCCATCACCGTGCCCGTCGGCGAGGCCACGCTCGGCCGCATCATGAACGTCCTGGGCCAGCCCGTCGATGAGCGCGGCGAAATCAAGTCGGATCACCGCAGCCCGATTCGCAAACCGTCCCCCGATTTCAGCGAACTCAAGGTCGCCACCGAAGTCTTCGAGACGGGCATCAAGGTCCTCGACCTGATGCAACCTTACGTGCGCGGCGGCAAAGTCGGCTTGTTCGGCGGCGCCGGCGTCGGCAAAACCGTCTTCCTCCAGGAACTCATCCGAAACGTCGGCATCGAACACGGGGGCAAAAGCGTCTTCGCAGGAATCGGCGAACGAACACGCGAAGGAAACGACCTCTGGCTCAGCGTCCAAGAGACCGGCGTCCTCGACAAGGCCGCCCTCGTGTACGGCCAGATGAATGAGCCGCCTGGTGCGCGCCTCAGGGTGGGCCTGACGGCCCTGACGGTGGCCGAATACTTCCGCGACGAGGAAGGCGCCGACGTGCTCCTGTTTATCGACAACATCTACCGCTTCACCCAGGCGGGGATGGAGGTCTCGGCGCTGCTCGGCCGCATCCCCTCGGCCGTCGGATACCAGCCGACCTTGGCGACCGAACTCGGCGAACTCCAGGAGCGAATCACCTCCACGCAGAAGGGCTCCATCACAAGCGTTCAGGCGATCTTCGTCCCGGCCGACGACCCGACCGACCCGGGTCCCGCGACGGCGTTCGGCCACCTGGACGCTTCGACCTATCTCGAGCGGAAACTCTTCGCCCAGGGCTTCTATCCGGCGGTGGACCCGCTCGCCTCCGCCAGCCGCGCCCTCGACCCCCGCATCGTCGGCGAAGACCACTACAACGTCGCCCGCCGGTGCCAGGAGATGCTCCAGCGATACAAGGACCTTCAGGACATCATCGCGATCCTCGGCCTGGACGAACTGTCGGATGAAGACAAACTGGTCGTGGCGCGGGCGCGCAGGATCCAGCGGTTCCTGACCCAGCCGTTTTTTGTCGCGGAGGTATTCACCGGCCTGCCCGGAAAGTATGTGAAAATCGAAGACACCGTCGAAGGGTTTCGGCAGATTGCCGACGGCGAATGCGACGATTTGCCCGAACCCGCTTTCTACATGGTCGGCACGATTGACGAAGCGCGCGAAAAGGCTGAAACGCTCGGCGCCAGGGCAAAATCGCCCGACCAGGCCCCCGCCAAAACCAAAGCGGAGGGCGAACGCGCGGCTGACGTTTAGCCGCCCCGCTTGTCGGAGCGCAGCGCAGACCCGCCGTGGAGGGCCGGGCGCTCTGGGGAGTCAACGCGGTGCACCTGACGGTTCAAATCCTGACGCCCGACGGGATCCTCTTCGAGGCCGACGACGCCGCCCTTGTCGTCGCGCCCGGCGAAGGCGGAGACCTCGGCGTCGAACCGAATCATACGAATCTCATCACCACACTGCGGGTCGGCGAGGCGCGGATTCGCGCAGGCGGCGACGAACACCGCTTTGCCACGCACGGCGGGTTTCTCGAAGCGACGCCCACGCGGGTCCGAATCGTGGTGGACGCCGCCGAGCGCGCAGCCGAAATTGACGTCGAGCGAGCCCGCTTGGCTCGCCGCCGGGCGGAACGTCACCTCAAACGTCCTAAGAAAGACATCAATATCGCCCGCGCCGAAGCGGCCCTGAAGCGGGCCCTCCTGCGCCTCGACATCGCTGAAAAGAGTGGCCGCATCTAGCCCATCGGCGACGGGCCCGCCCCCTTCACTCCAGCGTCACCTTCCAGAGGTTCGGTGCATCCTTCCTCAGCGTGAACGTCCTAACCACGGGCGCTTCCCCATCGGCCGTAACCGTAACCCGGTAATCGCCAAGAAAACCGCGGAAGTCCGCGCCGCCGTCGGCGCCCGCTTCGAGCGCCGTCTGCGTCCACCACTCCCCCTTGATCCGCTTCATCAACTCGTCGTAGGCGGGCTTGGGCGACATATCCTTGCGCACAAGGCCGGACGGGGCGCCCATCCAGGCGCGATCGTCGGAGAAGTCCCACCACGTGATGGCCTCGACGGCGGGGTGAGAGAAGAGGATTCGGTAGAATTCGACCACCTCGCGGGCCTGTCGCGCCTCGCCCTCGGGCGTGGAGGGCCAATCGTCGTAGCGCCCGCCCCAGTTGATATTCCGCTTCATCTCGCCCGACTGGATCGTCACTTCCGTGAAATGGAGCGGCTTGCCGAACTTCGCAAACCGCTCGCAGACCTCCCACGCCCAAGCCGCGCCGCGGTACCCGCCGTGCATGTGCGACTGGATGCCGATGACCCCGATGGGAACGCCCGCGTCCAGGCACCCCCTGATGAGAGCCTCGTACTTGGGCGAGGTGTCGAAATCGTTCAGCAGCAGCGTGGCCTCGGGGTCAGCCTCCAGGGCCGCCGCGAAAGTCTGCTTGATAAGTTCGACGCGGCCGACGTCGCGGCACCATTGCGCGATGGGATTCTCACCGCGCCCAAAGTCTGGCATGATGACGGCCTCGTTGACGACGTCCCACCGGTGAACAAGACCGCGGAAGGCTGTCACGTCGCGCGTAATGCGGCCGAGTTGAAGCGCCTGGACCTCGTGGAGTGGCTTGCCCGCGAGCCATCGCGGGGGCACCTCATGCCAGCAGAGCGGGTGGCCCTTCGCGACGATGACGTGGTCCCGGCACCACTCGGCCATGGCGAGGATCCGGTCGGTCCCCGTCCGGCCCTGCTCATGCTCGAAGCCACCCCAATAGAACGGTAGCGTGGCATAGTTCAGGAGAGCAGCGTATCGGTCCTGGTACGCCTTCTGGGCGGGGGTGTTCTCAGCAGGATTGAGGCAGAAGATATTGCAGCCGAAGAGGAAAGCGTGGCGCGTCTGCTCCACGGCGACCTTCACCCCAGCCACCGGCTTGCCGGCGGCATCCATCACCGAGATGGCGGCGTCGGCCTTGCGATACTTCTCAATCCGCGCCTCGGCGCCGGCCAAGAGTTCGCTCTCCGCCATCCCGCCCGATTCGGCCGCCAAAACCCGACCGAGCAATGTGGACACAAAGAATCCCGCCAAGACAACATATGTCAACACAGCCAAATCAGATGTCATGCCGCGCCTCCGTTTCCTTAGCCCATTTCGCCGGACGGGCCCCACTCGCAGGTTACTGAACAAGGCGGTTCCCGTCCACCTTTCGTTCGGGACCGCTCGGCGGCCCAGGCCTTCGTGCCGCGCACGATTCTCGTCTCCATCGGCCAGACACCGTTCGCCTCGAGCGCCGGCATGATGGCGCTGGCGTTCGTATGGATACCTTGCGGTGGCCGGCGGCGTGCTGTTGCTGGCGATATTCGCATACGGGTGGTTCCTGCGATGGCGAAGTCTGCGACACGAGGCCGCATCTGAAAGAGCGCCGCCCCGGCCTCCATCGGTGTGGCATTATGTACGAAGCCTGGCGTTTCTGGCGCCGCTTGTGGTCGGCTTTCCGCTGGCGGAACGTGGGCTGAACGCCCTGGCGGCCCTTCAGCGCGGGGCGGGCGATCACGCTCTGCCTATGTCTACGCCCATCTGCTCAAAGAGAGGAGATAGCCTCTTCAGTCCGAACCTCTCATGCGCCTTGGCAGCCCTCTGAAACTGGTACCAATGCGTGGAGGTCTTCGGGGCATGCGGGCGCCAGAAGTACCTGTCTCCGAGACGAGCTCTCAGCCACGGCCACTTGTCCATGAAGTGATCTAGGAGCGATCCAAGCGTGTCATGTAAGTCGCGCATGCCCCTGACCTCAGTCCGGATGGCCTGGCCAAACCACCAGTGCTCGTCGTACTCTGGTAGCCACGGAGCCATGTGCTTGTACGTCGGAACCCGCTCTCTGCGGCCGCCGTCTGGCCCAGCCGACATCGCGTCGGCGAGCTCTGCCTCCAGGTCATCCCATGAGGGGCGCTGTGGGTACTGCTGTCCCAACCCGTCCAAGTAGGCGCAGTAATGGCCAAAGAGACACCGTGCCGCCAGGAGGAACCGCGTTCTGTTTACGATCTCTGGCCTTACCAGGCGGCTGTCCCGCCACTCCTGGCCCACGCGATCCGGCTTGTACCAGGCGTCCGTGTGCCCGATGTTCGGCTTCGGCGCGCCCAGCCTGTTGAAGCTGTCGTTCCACCCGACGAAGTTTTGGTGGGCCCACGTGTCCGCGCAGGCGTGCGTGGCGATGCCAATGCGATACAGGCAATTGTCTTCAGGCGCCCTGAAGGCCTCGGCCAGGAGCTCGTTGGCCAGGGCGTTGTCCGGTGTGGTATTGAGGATGTGCATCTTGCCGTCGCGCCGCTTGGCGGACCATGACAGCGGGTCGCCCGGCACGAAATGGAATATGGGGTAAATCCGCATCAGCTCCGCCTTGGGCTTAAGGATGTTCATGGTCTGGGTGACGAAGTTGACGTACGGCTGGTTCCCGGCCTCGTCTACCACGGCATAGCTGATGTCATTGTCGTCCGTGTACTGGGAGCTGTAGGCGACGATCTGAGCTTCGTCTTCGGCGAAGCCGGCACGGCGGGCGACGATGCCGGTTATCCAGTAGTGGAACTCGACGTCCACTAGCGGTCCCCCTTGTGCGGATACCGGTTCCCGGCCTCTGGTGGCGAGGCTTCTGCTACCTGTGATCTGGAACGACTTGACGGCCTCTTCTTCCCGTCAGGCTGGAAACTGCCGCCAACCTATGTACTATACCGTCAAGTGGCACTGGTGTCAAGATGTTTTCCGCCAGGAGTTTCCCCACGCCGCGTCGCCGGTGGCCGTACCCGTCAAGTGGCCGGAGGC
>DATLBA010000038.1:0-2549 GCA_035527275.1 Phycisphaerae bacterium | reverse complement strand
CTCTTGGGCGTATTCCATCGTCACTTTCCTTTCGTTCGGCGGGATCGCGCCAAGGGCGGCACCGCGGCCTCAAAGTGTCTGGTCCACTGGTCCTCGAGCCAGAGCCGCCGCGCTTCCCGCGCGACCAGCCTCTCTTCTTCGCGGGTGAGGCGCGCGGCGACACGAGGGGCCGGCGACACTCCCATGGCCTGTGGGCAGGAGCGAAAGCCCTTGACGTTTCGGCCGGTGCGAACGTGTTTCATGCCCTTTAAGGTTAACATGAGCCATCCCCTTGTTCAGTACCTGAGCCTGAGCCCGCTCGCGCTCCTGGGAGGCAGGGGCTCGGGCTTGGGGTCCGAATCCCGGGCATCGGTCGGCCTCTCCTTGTCGAGTTCGGCCTGGGCCTGCAAAAGCGCGGCTTTTTCGTGCTCGATTTCCTCCACGCGCGCATCGATGTTTTTGACCCGATACGAAGCACTCTCCCTTTCCTTCCCCCGCCGGGCTTTCTCCATCTCCAGGCAGGCAATCTTCATGTATGCCTTGTAGGGAAGAGAGGTCTGATCCACTCTTCCCGAGAGGGTGGGGATGTCCTGTAGGCCCCGGATATTACTTTTCGGGATAGCCATATTGTCACCTCCTCAACGCCGCGATCCGTTGGTTGAGTTCTGTGGCGTGTTCAGTTTGGTCACCGCAGACCTTCTGGATCACCTCGTCCACCTTCTGGGGCATCACCGACTCGCCCCCATGGGTCACCTTGGCCGTATCCGTTTTCAGGACGTCCCGGCAGACCCATTGGAAAACTGGATCATTCCAGCGGGCCCTGCCGTTCTTGTGCGCGAGAATCCGCGCGATGGTAATACACGCCCGGATCGTGGGCCGGTGGTTGTTGACGCCGACCGTGCGGAGTTCCCTGACGACGTCCACAATCCTCTCGGCATCGGCCTTGGGAATGCCCGACTTCGCCGTCGTGATGCGAACCTCCGTCTCCCGGTCGTAGTGGCCGAGGTGGATCGTGATGAGCCGGTCCATCAGGGCATCCTGTGTCTTGTGCGTGCCGGCGTACTCCTCCGGGTTCGAGGTGAAGACGGCGCGGAACTCCGGATGGACCTCGAGGTACCCGTCGCCGGTCGCGCGCAACTTGGGCAGGTTGAGGATCTTCTCCGACAGGATGCTGAGGAGCGCGTTGTTCGCCTCCGCCCTCGACCGGTTGAACTCGTCGTAGATCAGGGTGTCGCCGTTCTGGCACGCCGTGGTAAGCCGGTTGTCCACCCAGAGGCTCTGCATCTCCTCCTGGGTCTTGAGGACCGAGTGGATGAAGTTGTCGATCAGTTTGGACTTGCGGTAACCGGCGTCCCTTCCAATCAGGTCGGAACTTCCGAACTCGTCATCCCCGTGGATGAGCGTGACCGGCCGGCCGAGTTGGGCGGCCACGTGAAAGGCCAGGGTCGTCTTGCCCGTCCCCGCCGGGCCGGCGAAGTGGATCGGGTATCCCGCCTTCAGGTAGGCCAAAGCCCGCTCCGTAATCTCCCGGACGTAGGGCGTCAGGACAAACTCGTCGCCGGGCTCGGGCAGGATGCTGTCGCCGTCGGTCTGAACCCTCACGGTTGTGGCGAGGGCCGTGTCGCCGTTGTCACCATTCATCCGTTTGCTCCTTCCCTATTGTGCTGTCTTGCGCTTGCTCTCCCCGGCGGGACGCTCCGCTTGTCCGCCGCCTCCCTGGCTCGCCGCGGCGAGCCGTGGCCCGCTGCGGGAATCTTTCCCCGGCCGCGGCATTCCAAACAGGCCATCGCCGAGGCCGAGGGGTCGTCGCCCGTCCCCCCGCACTCCGGGCACACTTCAGTCGGGCCTTTGAGGATGGGAAGGAGGCCCCTGCCGCCGCAAACCGTACAGGTAAGGCGTTTGACCGCCCCCGTGCCGCCACAGTGGGCGCACCACTCGTGCGAGGCCTCGACCGCCACGGTGCCTTTTCCCAAACACACACAGCAGGTCGAGAGGCTCGACAGGATGCCGAACGGGTCCTTGCCGGTGCCGTGGCAGAAGGCGCAAGGCACCTGGGTGGTACGTCCCTCGCCGATCGCCGTTTGTCCCATCACGTTCTCCTTTGTTCCGCCGGGCTTGCCACGGCGTCGCCCTGGCGAGCCGGGCGGCGCCGCTTCGGCGTGGTTCTGGCACGTTCCAGGTCGGCGACGCGTTCCGCCAGGTCGTCAAGCCCTTCGTCGCTTCTGGCTTGCGAACAGAGGGCCGGGTTCCACGTCCACCAGTCGATGCCCATCTCTTTGGCCTTGTCCACCGAGGCGATCAGGAGGCGTATCTGGATGGTCAGCAGTTCGATATCGACCAACTTGATCTTGATGTCGCCGGCGATGACCACGCCCTTGTCCAGAACTCTTTCGAGGACGTCCGCAAGGGTCGACGACTCTACGGCATGTGTCATCGCCATTGGCCACGCTCGCTCCCTGGCCCGTCCTGGGCGCCCCCGGCATTGCCGGGGGGGTTCGGTGATTGTCCCCCGGCATTGTCGTGGGCTTGTTCACCGGCCTAGCGTGTTCCTGCCCCTGCTTTGGCCTTGC
>DATLBA010000037.1:0-15155 GCA_035527275.1 Phycisphaerae bacterium | reverse complement strand
CTTGCATGGACCCTGGGGGCGGACTAGCATGATTTGGCGCGCCCGAGGCCGACCGTTCGGTCCGGGCGCTGCGGCTTGAAAAGCCTATGGCGGACATTCTTGTTTCCGAGCGAGGAGGACGGCGGTGGTGGGTCCGGCGGGCGGCTGCCGAGCCGCTGCTGGCCGACGGCTGGCCTCCCTTTTTGGACGGACCCCTTGCGGGCCCGGACCGCCCGCCTACGGGCAGAAGCCCTATGGCAGGCGAAGGCCCGGCGTATCTGACGGTGGTCAAGCGCGGCCGGCACCGGACGGTTTCCCGCTTTGAAGTGGCCGGCCGGACCTACTATGTGAAGGCCTACGCGTGCCCATCCGGGTGGCGGGGCCTCGGCCGACGCCTCCGGGCCCTCTTCGGCCTGGGACCCGGTCGGCGGGAGTGGGAAGCGCTCCTGGCCGCCAGGGCCGCCGGGCTCGACGTGCCCGAACCCGTCGCACTCGGCCGCGGGACCGACGAGAGGCTCGTGACGGCAGGGGTCCCGGACGGCGAGCGGCTCGACGAGTACCTTTTTGAACGGTACTTCGAACCCCTCCCGGGCGACCCGCCGTATCCCGGTGCCCGTCCGCCGGAACTCGTCGCGGCATTTCGGGTGCGGCGACCGCCGGCGGCGGGCACGATTGACCCGAAGACGCTGGCCTACCGGTTGGCCAACCTGGTGGCCCATCTGGCGGACGCCGACCTTTACTTGCCGGACCTTCATCCAGGCAATATTCTGATCGCCGGGCTGCCGGGACGCTGGCGCCTGTATCTGGTGGACTTGGCCGAGGCCGTCCGGCCCGCGCCGGCGGAAGCGGTCCTGCGCCACCTCGTGCGGCTCGAACATTTCTTCGAGCCGATTGCGGCGGCGGCGGAACGACTGCGCTGCCTCCGGCGCCTGAGCGAACTCGTCGGCGACGTGCCTGCCGCGCCAGTTATCCCGCGGGCGACCGCCCGCTACCGGCGCCGGTTCTATCGGCGCCGCGACCGCAGGACCCGTCGCCAGTCCAAATACTTCCGGCGCCTGTCGGCGGGCGGATGGGAAGGCTGGGCGACGGCCGATTGGGCCCCGCGCATCGAGCAACTGCTCCACCAGGGCGACCCGACCACAGACCCGGCCAGGGCACGACCGGTTAAGCAGGGGCGGACCGCCGGCGTGTGGCGCGTGACCCTCGAAGATGGAAGGAGCCTGTTTGTCAAGCAGCACAAGTTGGCGCGCGACCGCAGTTCAATGCGCACGTCGCGGTCCATCGCGGCCTTCCGCAAGGGACACGCGCTCCTGATCCGGGGCATTGCGACGGCACGCCCGGCTGCGGCCGTTGACCGAAGGCAGGGTGGCCGCCTCGTGGATACGCTGCTTCTGACCGAGCCGGTCGAAGGCGGCGAACCGCTTTCCGACTGGCTTCGCCGAGGTCCCCGGGCGGCTGACCGGCGGCGGATCGCGCGGCGCCTGGCGAGGATGATCCGGCAACTGCACGAAGCGGGCTTCAGCCACCGGGACCTGAAGGCCCCGAACATTCTGATTGCACCGGCCGACGGCCCGGCCGCGCAGCCCATCCTGGTGGACCTCGACGGCCTGGTGCGGGACCGGCGCGTTTCGCCGTCGCGGCGGGTCCAGAACCTGACGCGGCTGAGCGTCAGCCTGGACGAATGGGGCGTCGCCCGGGCGACCGATCGCCTCCGCTTCCTTCGGGCGTATCTGGCGACGCCCGGCTGCCTGGCCCCTATTGCAACACGGTCGCGACACCGCGGCTGCACGGAACCGGGCGAACGGTTGCGACGGTGGTGGTGGCGAATCGCGCGCACAAGCGCCAAAAAAATGGAAATCCTCCGACAAAAACAGCGAGGAACCGCGCGGACATGAACTTCTCGCGGACACTGATTATCAAGCCGTCCTCGATGGGCGACATCGTCCAGGCGCTGCCGGTCCTGACGGCCCTGAAAGAATCGCATCCGGCGGCGCGTGTGTCGTGGCTGGTGGCGAGGCCGTTCGCGGAACTCCTAGAAGGACATCCTCGGCTCAAGGAGGTCATCCGTTTCGACCGGCGGCGCTTCGGGCGGGTCGGCAGAAGCGTCAGCACGCTGCTCGCATTCGCCGCCTTTCTGAAAGGCCTCAGGCAGAGGCGGTTCACAACGGTGCTGGACCTTCAGGGGCTGTTTCGAAGCGGGCTGTTCGCCCTCTCAACCGGGGCGCCGAACCGGGTCGGCTTTGCGGAAGCAAGGGAACTGGCACCGCTCTTCTATACGGCCGAAGTGTCGCTCCCGCGCGGCGACATGCATGCCGTGGAGCGATACCTGGCGGTGGCCCGGCACGTAGGGCTGGCGATGCCGAAGGCGACGGACCACCTGCCGGTGTCGGCCGAGGCGCGGGCGGCCGCGCGACGCACGCTCGAAGAGGCCGGCCTCGGGACGCGAAAACCTTATGTTGTGCTCGGCGCGCACGCGCGGTGGGAAACGAAACAGTGGCCGGCCGACCGCTTCGCCCACGTGGCCGAGCGGGCAAGCCGGGACCTGGGAGCGCGGTCGGTCCTGATCGGGAGCCGGGCGGCGAAGGCGTCGGCCCGGCAAATCGCCGAAGCCGCCGCCCAGACAGGCAGCCTCCACGAAACGGTTATTGACCTGACCGGCCGCACCACGTTAAAAGAACTTGTCGCCATCATCGCCGAAGCGCGCGTCTTGGTGACGAACGACTCGGGGCCAATGCACGTCGCCGCCGCCGTGGGCACGCCCGTCGTGGCCATCTTCGGGCCGACGAACCCACGTCGGACGGGGCCCCACGGAACGGGACACCGTGTCCTGGCGGGGCGGGCGTCATGCAGCCCGTGCTACCGGAGGCAGTGTCTTTACGCGGGCGGCACGATGAACAGGTGCTGTATGACGAACATCGGCGCCGACGAGGTCGCGGACCTGCTGATTGAGACCTGGCGGGGCTCATCCGCCGGAGTCGCCTAAGACTTCGGCCCGCAGGCGGGAGGCCGGGGCGAATCTGAAATCTCAAATTTGAAGCCTTAAATCCGACGTCTCGGACCTCAAGTCAATGGAAAGGCATCGCTTTGCCGTTTCGCGCCGGGTGGCGGAAAACGCGCAGTTGGTTCGTCCATCTGTTGCATCTGGACGACTCGGCCCACCGGATCGCCCTGGGGGCGGCCATCGGCGTCTTCATCGCCATGACACCGACAATCGGCTTCCAGATGCTTCTGATCGTCCTCGTCACGTCCACCTTCCGGGCAAACCGCATCGCGGGCGTCCCGATGGCGTGGATCACCAACCCGGCGACCATGGCGCCGCTCTACTCCCTCAACTACTGGATTGGTTGGGCCATTGTCGGCGGGCCGGGCGTGACGGAGTTCCAGCATCGCTTACGCGATCTTATGCGCATCAAGTCCGATTGGTTCGAGTGGGTGGGCGAATGGTGGCACCTGATGATCGACATGGCCGCACCCCTTTGGACCGGCTCCATCGTCGTCGGCATTGTCACCGGCGCGGTGGGCTACGGGACCATGTATTATCTGATCACCGTGTACCGCCGCCATCACCGGAAGCACCTCGAACAACGGGCGGAAGCCGAAGGGCAAGATGCGGAATGAACGAGGCGGGCGCACCAACGGCCGCCTTGCGCTTTCAGCCCTCGTTCGCCAATCCGCAATCCGCCGTCGGCAACGGGTAACCATATGAGCCGGCACTTTGTCATCATCGGCAACGGGGCGGCGGGGTTCCGCGCGGCCAAAGCCCTCCGCCGCGCCGACAGCGCCGCCCGAATCAGCATCTTCACCCAGGAGCGGTACCCGTTCTACCTGCGCCGCCAACTGGGTGACTTTCTCGCAGGCAACCTCACCCTGACGGAACTCATCTTCCAGAGCCGCAACACTTATCGCCGGGAGCGGATCGACCTGTTCCTCATGACGCGAATCACTACCGTGGACCCGGCCGCCCACGAGGTCGTCTTCGCCTCGGGCGAGCGCGTGCGGTATGACAGGCTACTCGTGGCAACCGGCACGGACGCCGTGCCGCTGGATATCCCCGGCGCTGCGCTGGACGGGGTGGTGCGATTCGACACCCTCCGAGGGGCCGTCGCGGTCCGGCGCGCCCTGGACCAGGTGCGCCGCGCGGCCGTGCTGGAGGCAGGGCTCGTCGGGCTGAAATTGGCCGAGAGCCTCGCCGGCCGCGGCGTCGGCGTCACGCAACTGATCAGCGGTGACCGGTACTGGCCCGAGATGCTCGACGAAGCGGCGTCCCAGTGTGTCGAAGCCATGATGGAAGACGCCGGCATTGCGCTGCGCCGAAACGCCGATGCCAGGGCCATTATCGGGACCGGCGGCTCGTGCATCGGCGTGGAAACCGCGGACGGCAAACTCCTCGGGGCCGAGTTGGTCGCAACGGGCAGCCGACGCCGACCGGCCACCGACGCGCTCAAGGGCTCCGGCATCGACCTGCGCCGGGGCGTCTGCGTGGACTCCTCGCTCAGAACCAGCGACCCGGACGTCTTCGCCGCAGGGGACGTCGCCGAACCGACCGATGTGCCCGGATTCGCAGACGCTTCTACGGAACCGGACGACAACAGGACGCCGTTCTGCTGGCAGCGAGCCTGGACCCAGGGAGGCCAGGCTGCCGCCGGCATGCTCGATCAGACCACGCCGACACGGCCCGGAGCCGTCCGGATGCGCACAAACGTGTTCGGCCGGGAGATAGCCGTCATCGGGGCCGGCCATCTCCCGGAAGGCGAAGGAAGAGAGGCCGTGCAACTTCAAGGCCCGCCGGACACGTATCGGCGGCTGGTCTTTGAAAGGGGGCGGCTGGTCGGCGCCACGATCCTCGGAACGGGCGAATCGGTCCCCGAACTGGACCGCCTCGTGGCCGAGGGCGCCGCCCGCGAGGAGGTCGAAACAGCGATTGAACCGGCCGAGGCCGCACCCGGCGACGCCGCACGCACCCCGCAGACCTTCGCGCGACACTGCCCCATCTGCGCCGCCGAACTGGTAATCCGCTGCGGTGCCCCCGCCGGCTCCCAGATTCGATGCCGGGCCTGTAGCACCAGCCTGGTGATCCAGTGGGACGGCGAGTCCCTGTGGCTCGAAGTGAGCCGGCCCTAGAGGAGTGCGGCCTGTCAGGGCGGCATCCTATTCGTTCTTCCGTCCCGGCGCGCCGGGACCGCGGAGAACGGACAGGCAGAGGGCCGAATGCGGAAACAAGAACACCACAATGGCTCCGGGCGCGAGCGAGACGCCGTTCATTGCACCCGACCACTCGGGTCTTCCACCGTCCGAGTTCCAAATTCCGCATTGGGCCGACCCCGCCTAATCCTGGCGTCGGCGTCGCCTCGCCGTCGCCGGTTGCTTCGCCAAGCCGGTTACCGCTTCGAGGTCAAACCGCCCCGGCCAAAAGGCCCATCGGACGGCGCCGGGACGATCGAGGACGACGCAATCCGCGACGCTCCGACGGCGGCCGCCTACGTCGAAAGCCTGGCTTATCTGAAGGCCATGGCCGCCATCGAAACGCATCGGCTCACCGGCGGGCTGGTCCTGGGCGCCGACACCGCCGTCGAACTCGGAGGGCAAATCATCGGAAAACCCAGAGACGAGGACGATGCCCGGCGCATCCTGGCGCTCCTGTCCGGATCCGTGCACCGCGTGCTGACGGGCCTGGCGCTGGTGGAGCCGGCGACGGGACGGCGGCTGCTGGCCCATGCGGCCACGACGGTCCGAATGCGCCGAATGAGCGACGAGGAAATCGACGCCTACGTCGGCGGCGGGGAAGCCATGGGAAAGGCCGGCGCTTATGCCCTCCAGGAAACCGGCGACCGGTATGTCGAAAGCATCGAGGGAAGTTTCACGAACGTCGTCGGCCTCCCGATGGCGACGCTGGAACAAATGTTGAAGGCGGCAGGTTATGATCCGAGAAACTTCCGTACAACCGATTAGCGCTGCGACGAGACTCAAGACCTTCGGGTGGTCCGGCGCCTTGCTTCTTGCGGCACTGGGCGCTGCGGCGGCGCTGCGGTGCAGCGACACTGCGCCGCCCGCTCCCGAGCCCAACGGTCGTCCCCAGCACCTCCCGACCGCGACGATTCGCGTGGGCGACCTCTTGCTCGTGGTCGAAGTGGCGGACCAGGAACCCGAACGCAAAAGGGGCATGATGTTCCGCCGGCGCCTCGGCCCCGACGAAGCGATGCTCTTTGTCTTTCCGCGCGAGACGGACACGCCCTTCTGGATGGCAAACTGTTACGTGGATCTGGACCTTGCATACATCCGGGCGGACGGAACGATTATGCAGATTGAACACATGAAGGCGCACAACCGCGAGTCGGTCTGGAGCCGTGAACCCTATTGCTTTGCCCTCGAAGTGCCGGCCGGGTGGTTCGAGGTGCACGGTATCAAGGTCGGCGAGACGGTCGAAATCCCCGAGGACGTGGCGGCAAGCACCCAGCCGCCGCACCCTTGAAGCCGCCGCGCGCATCGGGTAAGATGCCGGAAAGTCTTCAGCACCCTGTCTCGGAGAGCCAGTCCGAAAGGAGCATGTCATGGTAGGCGAACCGGAATCCCGTAGCGCTACGCAGCGCCCCAGAAAAGAGCCACACGGTCCCGGGATGCTGATGATCTTCGCGATTGTCCTCGTGGCCATCGCGATTTGGTGCGGCACGGACCTCCTTGGCGAAGCGGGCCGGGAAGCGCGCGAAACCGGCCACATGAGTTATCTTATTGCCAATGGCATCGGCCTGGTCGGCGGCGGCCTCCTGGCCATCTATTGTCTCATCCTGGCCGCCGTGCGGGCCAAAAAGGGCATCGGCGCGCCGGCCGGAGCCGGCCCCGCCGAAGGGACCTCTTCGGAGCAGCAGGGGGGACCTCCGGAAGCACCCCCATCCCAGGAAGCCGCGCCCGAAACCGGACAAGACGCACCGAAAGGCTCTAGGGCGGAGTGATCCACGTCCGGAAGTCGTCGCCGATGCGTCCCCCCTTTCGGTAGCGCTCCATTGCGCGGCGGCAATGGCAGGGGCGGTCCGGCGAGATGCGCGCCAGCGCCGCGGCGAGGATCTCCGGCAGCCGCTCGGCCGCCTTGTCCCCTTCGGCCAACTCCTCGTCCGTCGCCATCCCCTCAAAGAGAACGTCCGGCCGATGGGGACGGTCTTTGATGCCCTCCGCGGGATTCACCACCCAGCAAAGCGGCGCATAGCAGAGTTCGAGTTCCCTTGCCAGGGCGAACTCCGGCGCCAGCGTCATCCCGACGAGCGAGGCGCCCCAGGAGGCGAAGAGGCGAACCTCGGCCGGCGTTTCCAGACGCGGGCCGTCCGTGCAAACATACACGCTGCCTGAGCGGTGCGGCACAGCCGCCGCCGCAAGCCCATCGGCCAGCGCCCGGCGAAGCACAGGGCAGAACGGCTCGGCGTGCCGAAGAACACCCAGGCCGGTCCCCCCGAAGAACGTCTTCGCGCGGCCCGTCGTCCGGTCGAGGATGTCGTGTGGCACAACGAAGGTTCCGACCGAAATGTCGGGGTCGATCCCGCCGCAGGCGCTCGTCGCAAAGATGCAATCGGCCCCTCTGGTCTTCAGAGCCCAGAGGTTTGCGCGATAGTTGATGTCCCAGGCGCCGACCTCGTAGCCCTGCTCGCCGTGACGCGCAAGCAGAAGGACATCCCTCCCGCCGGGCAGGCGCGCGTCGAAGACGGGACACGACGGTCCGAAGGGCGTTTTCACCGCCCCGCCGTCGCCGAGTTCAATCCGAGAGCGGTCGGCCAGGACGTGCCAGGCGCCGCTGCCGAGAACGATGGCCGGCCGGGGCGCGGTCACGAGGCCTTCTCCTCCGGCGCGGCGCTTCGTGGGTCGGCGGGAATGTCGGCGCCGTCGCGCTCGTGAGCCAATTGGTCCATGAAAGCGCGCGCGCCGGCCAGGCGCGCCTCGGCCAACTTCCGCGAGGTTTCCAGGTTGAACACGTCGCGCAGGCGGGCCTCCCAGTAACCATACTGCTCGCGCTGCCACCAGGCGCGGACGGCTTCGTCGATGGCGCGACCTTCGAGACAAGCCCGCCGCAGGTCCCGCCACACGCCCAGGGCGCCGATGTCGTCGAGGCTGTCGGCGTCGGAAAGAATCTTCGCTTCGGGAAGGTCGGCCGCGGCGTCGTGGACGCGGCGGATAATCTCCTGGACCAGTCCGAGTTGTCGCCCGGGCAGTCGCCCGCGAAGGCGGTCGCCGGCCAGTTCCGCGCTGTACTGTTTGATGTCCTCGGCGCTCATGGTAGCGGCGGCGTAAAGGCGAGAGGTCCGCCGCTCCTCGTCCAGGCGCACCGTCGCCGCCTGATGAAACAGCGCCGCCACCATGAGCGCAAACCGGTCGATACGCTGCGAGGCGACATCCTTGGCCCTCGACAGCCGCTCCGCCACGCGCATCACCCGCAGCGAATGGTCGAGTAGAAAGGTGTCCTCGCGCCCGAGCGGCGAGCGGCCGACCAGCACGTCCCGCGCGATTTTGATAATCGGCTCAATGTCCGGCATCGGCGGACCTACATTTTCCCCTCTGTCTTTCTTATCGGCTAAACGCCGGCGATTCCATAGTAACAATCTCGCCGGCGGGGCTGGAAGCCGGCCGCCCGAATCAGCCGCGCCAGGCTTTCCGGCGACGCCCGGTGGACACACCCTGCGGCCGCCACGACGTTTTCCTCGATCATCGTCGAGCCGAGGTCGTTGGCGCCGAAGGCAAGGGCCGCCTGGCCGATCTTCGGCCCCATCGTCACCCAGGAAACCTGAAGGTTCGGGATGTTGTCCAAAAAGAGCCTCGCGACGGCAATCATCCGCAAGTATTCGGCGCCGGTCACGGGCCGCCAGTCGTCCCCCAGCGCGCCCGAGCGCGCCAGCGCCGTGTTCGGCGCCTGAAACGGCCACGCGATGAACGCCGTGAAGCCGCCGGCCCGGCCGTGGCATTTTCCGGCCAGACTCTCATCCTGGAGGTCGCGGACTCTGCGAAGGTGCTCGATGCGCTCGGCTTTTCGTTCGACGTGGCCGAACACCATCGTGGCCGTCGTCGGCATGCCCAGCGCGTGGGCGGCGCGCATGCAATCGAGCCACTCGCGCGCGGAGCACTTTCGCGGGCTGATGATGCGGCGGACACGATCGACGAGGATTTCCGCCCCGCCGCCGGGCAGACTGTCGAGCCCCGCCGCGCGGAGCCGCTCGAGCACGCCACGCACCGCCACGCCCTCGCGCCGCGCCAGGGCGCACACCTCCGGCGGGCTAAAGCAGTGCAGCGACACGCTGAACCGCCGCCGAATCCGCCGAAGCAGGTCCTCATAATACGCCAGCCCGAGTCCCGGATGGATACCGCCCTGCATCAGGATATGGGTCGCGCCCAGTTCCACCGCCTCGGCAATCTTGGCCGACAGCGTGCCGTCATCCAGAACGTAGGCCTCCGGATCGTCGGGGCTTCGCCAGAAGGCGCAGAAAAGGCACCGGCAGGCGCAGACGTTCGTGAAGTTGATGTTGCGGTCGATGGCGTAGGTGCGGTATGGCTCGGGATGAAGGCGGCGGCAGGCACGGTCGGCCGCCTCGGCCAACTCCAGCAGGTCCCCCTCTTCCAGGAGGCGCAGGGCCTCGGCGGGCGACAGGCGATCCGTTTGGCTCGAGCGCGTCATCTCATCATCTCATGTGGAACCCAGCGCGGGCGAAAACCGGAGGCGCACGCCTTCCGGAGCCAGACCGGCCTCGGAGGCCAGACGATAGAACGTTCGCAGCCCCTCCTGCTCTCGTGGACCCAATTGGTAGTGCACCTCGCTCACCAGATGGCGGCGGGCCACGTCGGCCGGGATGTCGAGTTCCTCCTCGGCCCGAGCGGCCAGGGCCTCCCTTGCGGCCAGGCCGGCGTCCCTGGCCGTGGCGAGCAATTCCGCCACCGTATCCAGCGGCGCATCCTGCCGCGCCACCCACATGGCATAAACGAATGGCCGGTGCACCCACCGGTGCCATTCGCGTCCGAGGTCGCGGACCCACTTTGCCGCCGGCCGCTCGGCCACCAAGCCGCGGTTCCCGATCACCAGTTCCGCATCCGGCGGGCGGTGCGGTTCCGGGCCGACCAGGTCGGGCAAAATGAAGTGTGGATGGACGCCGAACCGCTGGCTAAAAAGCACCCGCGCCAGTGCGTTGGCCGTCCGGCTCGCCGGGTCGAGCAGCACACACCGAACAAGCGCCATCTCGGTGTATCCGAACAGGCGGACCGACCCGATGGAGCCGCGCGACGCAATAGCCGCCACCGGGACAATGACGAACCCGCCGGGCGGTCGGCCGGTGGGGATGCGCGGTTCGGGGTGGGTGCCCGCCACGGCGGGTAAACTCCGGCGTGCCCGCTCGCCCGGATCCGCCGACAGGCGAAAATACTCAATCGCCGACAAAAGGGCCGCGTCCAGTTCGCCCCCGCGAAGCAGGGGACCCAGTTCGGCCGCCGCCTCGATGCGCAGTTCGACGCCGGGCTGTTCGCCCAGGCCGCAAACGAGCGGCCAGGCGTTCAGGTGAGGCACAGCGCCAATCACAAGCCGCGACAAAGGCATCCTCCGACAGCAGGCCGGGCCATTATAAGACGGACCGCCGCAGGCCACAAGGCGACCGGCGGGCAGTTGACAGCCACCCGAGCGCTATCTAGAGTGGGTGCGCAGCAACCCTCTGGGCCGAACCGGTGGAGGCGCACGCGAATGAGGCGAGGAACCATCGCGCAAGTCTTGGGGTGGACCGCTCTCCTGTTGGGCGCGGCCGGATGCGGCGGCCAAACCCTCTCGCCCGCCGAAAGGGCCGAGATGCTCATGGCCAGAAGCGCGCGGCTGGAAGAGGAACTCTTCGCGGCGAGGCGCCAGTTGGCCCAGTTGACCAAGGCGGGCAAATCGGCCACGGAGGCCACAGAACCCGGTCCCGATGCATCGGGACCGGAAGACCCTTTCCGAGCCGTTGCCGTCCGATTCGGAAAATACACCGGCGGACTGGATACCGACGGCCAGCCGGGCGACGAACGCCTGAAGGTCATCCTCGAACCGCTGGACGCCGAGGGCGACGTCGTCAAGCGGGCCGGCGCCCTAGTGCTCGAAGCGTTTGAGGCGGCCTCAGGGGAACCGCGTCTTTACGCACAATGGGAATGGAGCCGCGAGGAACTGGCCCGGACGTGGCTGAGTGGCCCGGGCCTCTACGGATACGTCCTGAAACTGGACTGGCGGCCCGAGGGCCGGCCGCCGGAAAGCGGCCGCCTGATGCTCCGGGCCCGCTTCACGACGCTCTCGGAAGAGGTCCTGTCGGCCGAAAAAGAGGTCCCGATCCGCCGCGCCGCCGCGGCCGGACCTGAGCGCAAAGGGGGCGGATAGGAACGATTGTTTGCTTGATTGCGCGGCCAATCGCCGCGGAAATGGCTTTATTGGCAGTGAACCGGAACCCGGCGGGAAGCGCTATCAGAGCGCCCCATGATCAAGTACCTCGGTTCAAAACGCAAACTCCTGCCGGTCATCCTCAGGGCGGTTCACTCTTTTCCCGACGCTCGGACGGTTATTGATCTGTTTTCAGGCACGTCCCGCGTGGGTCACGCGCTCAAGCGGGCCGGCTATCGTGTCCTCGCCAACGACCACAACGCCTACGCACACGCTCTCGCCCGGTGTTACGTTCAGGCGGACCGTGAAGACGTTATCGACGGCGCGCGAAAACTGGTTGCCGAGTTCAACCGCCTACCCGGCTCGCCCGGCTACTTCACGGAAACGTTTTGCGTAAAGTCGCGGTTTTTCCAGCCGAAGAACGGCGCCAGAATCGATCGGATCCGCGAGGCCATAGCCGAAAAGGGGCTCGAGCCGGATCTCGAGGCGGTCATGCTTGTTTCCCTAATGGAAGCCGCTGATCGAGTGGACTCGACCACCGGCCTCCAGATGGCCTACCTCAAGACGTGGGCGCCGCGCGCCCACAACGACCTGGAACTGCGCGTGCCCGACGTGCTGCCCCGAGCAAGATTCGGGAAAGGCGCCGCCTATCGGCTTGATGCGCTCGAAGCCGTGAAGCGGCTAGAGGCCGACGTCGCCTACATCGACCCGCCCTACAACCAGCACTCGTATCTCGGCAACTACCACGTCTGGGAGACGCTGGTCCGGTGGGACAAGCCGGAAGTGTATGGGGTGGCGTGTAAGCGCCTGGACTGCCGGTCGCGGCGCAGCGTATTCAACTCGCGGCCCAAATTTTACGAGGCGATGTCTGGCGTGGCGAGGAATATTCGCGCCCCCGTCCTGATTGTTTCATTCAACAACGAAGGCTACCTGACACGCTCTAGTTTGGAGGCCATTCTAAGGGAGCGGGGCAGCGTCGGGGTCATAGAGAACGACTACAAACGCTATGTGGGGGCACAGATAGGCATCTGGAACCCCAAAGGGCTGAAGGTGGGGAAGGTCAGCCACCTGCGCAATAAGGAAAACCTCTACGTCGTGGCGCCGCCGGAGTGGGCGCACAACATCGACACAGCGCTCGAAGCCACCGGCTCACAGTTGACACCCTTTGATTGAACGGCAGGCCCGCCGCCACAGCGACGCCTTCGCACCGGGTTTCTCCCACACGGCGCGTGGGCCCGAGCCGGGCTCCCGGCGGCCACTCACGGCTTCTTCTCGAAGCGCGGAAGCGGGGCCCCGGGATAGGGTCGCCCTTCCTCATCGCCGGGCAGGAGTTCAACGGGCGGCAATTCGCCTTTCACCTCTTCGGCGCGCTTTGCCAGGTCCGACTTCCTTTCAAAATATCTCGTGATGACCACGCCGTTCTCATCCAGGACGAACCGGAAGCGGACCGGGTCGTCGGGATCGTCGTAGAGGTAAAACATCTCGTTCTCGATGACGGCGGTCGGCTCGCCGAGTTCCTCCACAACGTCATACTTGTCCATGCCGACGAGGATTTCCTCGTACCGCGCCTCGAGGTCCGGCCGCTGATACCAGCAGCCGGCAGCGCCGAGACATCCGACGGCCAGCACGACCAGACTCCACCTCATCCGAACCATATGCATTCCTTTCACACGGGAACTCCCCTCAGGGAACCTCGCCCTCGCGGTGGTTCTCCCAGGGTTTCTCCGGGTTCTGCCAACACTTGCCGACAGTCGTTTCCTCGTCGAAATAAACGCTGACCTTCGTCAGGTCGCGGGGGTCGTCCCTCGTGTACACCCATTCGTCGGCAAACTCGTATCGCGGCGTTCCGAGGATCTGCTTCACCTCGTCGGGCGTCATGCCGAGGGAAACGGCCACGTAGTTCTGGCGCGTCACGTTGCACCCGGCCGCCGCCAGGGCGATGCCGATCCCGATAGCCATCATCATCGGCCTGCGCACGATGCGGCCTCCCTCGCTGCTCTCGAACTTCCCGTCTCAAACCGGCGGTCGTCAGTCCGCGCCGGTCTTGACGACCCGCTGGGCAATCAGTTTCTCGTCGAACCCGGCGGGTGGATAATAGGTCGCCTGGACGATGACCGTCGCGCCGGGTTCAATCGGCTGCTCCCACAGCAGCGGGAACACATAGGAGCGGTCGATCGGGTCGTAATACTTTCGATTGCTTTTGGCGTCGAGGACCGAGACGAACCAGTGCCCCAGCCGCGCGCCGCGTTTCTGGCCGCTCTTGTAACGATAGGCGAACACCTCGATCCGGTACGAGCCGACCGCCTTCGTCGGGTCGCCGAACCGGTCAAGCGGCTGGACCCGGACCTCCAGGCCGTCGTCCGTCCCGTCGCCGTCGAAATCCTTGCTCTGAGTGAAGAAGCCGATGACCAGGCTGTGGGGGGCGAACATCGCGGCCCATTCCGGGGCTTGTCCCACCCCGCCGGGGGGCGCCGGCAGGGCCGGCCCGGCATCCCTCGACGCCACAGGCTTCAGTGCCATGCCGCCGAGAAGCACCTCGCGCAACTGGCTGAGTCCCGTGACGAGGCGTTCGCGCGGCTCTTCGTCGGGCAACTTCAACGCCTCGGCGCGAAGGGCGTTGGCCAGTTCCAGCGCGAGCCGGCGGTCCTCATAACCCGCCGACCCCCAGCCCCCGCACCCGGCCGCGAACATCATGCCCGCCAGACCGAGGGCCGGAATAATGTGACCGCGCCGCCGCATCCGCCGCCGCTCCCCAAGCCGTGTCAACCCATGAGAGTGAATTATAGATGGCCCCCCACGGGGTGTCAACGATTAAGCCCGACGAGATCACCGGGTGTGGCAACGATTTCTGGCCCGAGGCGACGGCTCTGAGGTAATGGGCACGCCACCCAGCGCGTTGCTTGACCGGTCGCGGGGGGCGGGATATAGTGGGCGCGTCAGGGCCGGTGGACCGATAGCACCGGCGTTCAGCCAGGCGCCTGTAGCTCAACCGGATAGAGCAACGGCCTTCTAAGCCGTAGGTTGGAGGTTCGAGTCCTTCCAGGCGCGCCAGGTCCGATGCCGTCCGATGTTCGGCCTTGACGGGTAACGGCAAGGGGCCTCGCAGCCCTGTCTGGCCGCGCGCCGGCGGGTCCCTGCGCAGCATCCTGCGGAGGCGCGCCGGGACCCGTGGCACCTTTTTTGAGATGATTTTTCAGGGCCGGGCGTCTTCCTCGCCTTCGCCGATGATTTCCATGTCGTTGTATTCGAGCAGCGTCCCCTTGGCGTGTTCGAGGGCGGCGCGGCCGGTCATGTAGGCGGCGCGGGCCTGGATTTCGTGGACCTTGGCGTCGGCGAGGTCGCGCTGGGCTTCGAGGAGGTCCTTCTGAAGGGCGGCCCCTGCGCCGACGTTGGCCTGCTGGTCGGCGAGGGTTTGCTCGGCGGCCTCGCGGGCGGCACGGGCGGCCTGGATGGATTCTTCGGCGGCGGCGAGGTTCCGCACGGCATCGCTGACGTCGAGGAGGACCCGCTGGCGAGTATCCTCGCGCTCGGCCAGGGCCCGGGCGCGCTCGAGGCGAGCGCGCCGGTAGGCGGCCTCGCGAGCCCGGTTGCCGATGGGAACCTCAAAGTCCAGACCCACACGCCACTCGAAGAACTCGGTGCCGAATTGCTCGTGCATCGCACGCAACGTCTTCGAGTCCAGGCCGGTGATGCCGTACCTCCCTTCCAGGTCGAGGCGGGGGAGGCGCTCGTTGCGAGCCACGCGCTCCAGGAGACCCAGTTTATCGAGCCGGGCGTCCGACTGCTCCATCTCCGGGCGGTGCTCCATGGCCGCGAGCATGCT
>DATLBA010000036.1:0-22729 GCA_035527275.1 Phycisphaerae bacterium | reverse complement strand
CGAGGTCGCTCAGGATGGCCTTGAGCGCCCGGGCGGCCTTCCTGAAGAGGTCCGGGCCGCTGAAACCGGACTGCGCGCCGGCGACCTTCAGGTGCGGCTCGAGGGAGAGGAACCCCTCGAAGCCGCGGGTGCCGATGGCGTCTCCCAGGATTTCCCGTAGGTTGCCGTCGCCTTCACCCGCCGGGACGACCTTCCCGTCGCTGAAGCGGGCGTCCTTGATGTGGAAATAGACGACGTGGTCGCACAATCGCGCCCACGCCTCGGCCGGCTTCACATCCGCCTGCACGAAGTTCGCGGGGTCAAAGATCAGGCCCATGCCCGGGACATTCTCAGCGATGTCGAGGCAGGCCTCGGTTCCCTCGCCGTAAATATGCTTCTCGTTTTCGTGGGCGAGCGTGACGGGGCGTCCCTTGGCGAGTTCGGCCTGCTCATTCAGGCGCCGAATGACCGCGTCGCGGTAATCGGCAATTCGGCCGCCTTCGGGAGGATAATAACTGAACAGGCGGATGTAGGGGGCCTCGAAATACTCGGCCAAGTCCAGGGTGGTCTTGAAACGATCCAGATGGTCCTCCCCCGGCTCATCGATGCACACCTTGCCGATGGGTGACCCGATGGCCGAGACGCCGATACCGGCGTCGCCCAACCGCGCCCTGACTTCCTTTTTCTGCGCGTCGGAGAGGTCCAGAGCGTTCGTGTCCCAGACGCCGCGCAGTTCAAGGTGGCGGATGCCTTCACGCTGGAGGATTTCGATTTGCCGTTCGAGGTCCGGGCTGATTTCGTCCGCAAATCCGCTTAAAGTCACCATGTCGCGCCCCTCATTCGTCCGCCGAGCCGCCGACTATAAAAAAGGCCGATCGCAGGTCAAGGGCTTTTCGATGCAGCCGGGTCGGCGAACATTGAACGTTGAATTGAACGTTGAATTGAACGGCAGTGCCGAACGTCCAACGTTGTAGCGTCCGAGCCATGGCCCCAGCGGATGGCGTCCCCCCCCAAAAAGGGACCGCGAGCCGCTCGCTTGGTCGCTCGCGGCTAGTTCGTAGCGCACCTTCGCCTTACCAAATGCGTTCGACCCAGCCGGTGTCCACCTCGCCGCGAAGGAAGTCCGGGTTGGCCATGATCTGCTGATGGAGGGGCACGGTGCTTTCGACTCCTTCGATGACGAACTCATCGAGCGCGCGGCGCATGGTGGCGACGGCGGCTTCGCGCGTCGGCCGATGGACGATGAGTTTCGCAATCATCGAGTCGTAGTGCGGCGAGATGGTCCAGCCGCGGTAGCAGTGGGTATCGACGCGAACGCCCGGGCCGCCCGGAATGCGGAAGGTTTCCAGGCGTCCCGGGGACGGCCGGAAATCGTTCCGGCAGTCCTCGGCGTTGATGCGGCACTCGATGGCGTGGCCGGTTTGGGGGATGTCGCGCTGCCGCATCCCCAGCCGTTCGCCCGCCGCCACGCGAATCTGCCATTGGACCAGGTCCAGGCCCGTCACCATCTCGGTCACGGGATGCTCGACCTGAATGCGGGCGTTGACTTCCAGGAGGTAAAACGTTTCCTTCGGGTCCACGAGGAACTCGACGGTGCCGGCGCCGGTGTATCCTGCTTCGCGTGCCATTCGGACGGCGGCGTCGCACAATTTTTCGCGTGTCCGCCGGCCGATGGCGGGCGAGGGCGACTCCTCGATTAACTTTTGATGCCGCCGCTGAAGGGTGCAGTCGCGCTCCCAGAGATGAACCGTGTTGCCGCGCGTGTCCGCCAGAATCTGGACCTCGACGTGGCGGGCGCCTTCGATGCACTTTTCGAGATAGACGCGGCCGTCGCTGAAGGCGGCCTCGGCCTCGGTGCGCCCCTGACGGACGGCCTGGGTCAGGCTGATGTCGTTGTGCGCGATGCGCATGCCGCGCCCCCCGCCACCCGCCACTGCCTTCACCATCACGGGGTATCCGAATTCGTGGGCCAGCGTGATGGCTTCGTCCTCGCTCTCAAGCGGCTCCTCGCTGCCGGGAATGGTGTAAATTTTCGCCTGCCGCGCGATGTGGCGGGCCTTGACCTTATCGCCGACGGCGTGCATCGCCTCAACGCTTGGGCCGATGAATTCGATGTTGCAGGAGCGGCAGACTTCGGCGAAGTGTGGGTTCTCGGCCAGGAAACCGTAGCCCGGATGGATGGCGTCCACGTCGGCGACCTCGGCGGCCGAGATGATGCGGGCGATGTTCAGATAGGATTGGGCGGGCGAGGCCGGGCCGATGCAAATCGCTTCGTCGGCCAGTTCGAGGTAGCGGGCGCCGGCGTCGGCCTGGGAGAAGACGGCCACCGCCTCGATTCCCATCTCCCTGCAAGCCCGGATGACCCGCAAGGCGATCTCGCCACGATTGGCAACCAAAATGCGTGAGAACATGGGCCGTCCCCCGCAGGCTAATCCGGCCGGACCACAAAGAGCGGCTGGCCGAACTCGACGGCCTGCCCGTTCTTCACGAGAACCTTCTCGATCGTGCCGCTCATCTCGGCCCGGATGTCGTTGAAAACCTTCATCGCCTCGATAACGCAGACGACGGTGTCCTCGGTCACGTGGTCGCCGACCTCGACAAACGGCTTGGAGCCCGGTTCGGGGGCCACATAGAAGGTCCCGACCATCGGCGCCTTAATTGTTGCCGTCTCTTCCGCGGCCCCCTTGGCAGGGACGGCGGCCTGCGGGGTTGCCGGGGGCGGGGCGGGCGCGGGAACCAACCGGACCTCGCTGCCCGCCTTGCGCAGGCGCACCGCCAGACCTTCCTGCTCCATCTCGAGTTCCACCAGGTCGTGCTCTTTCATCAGTTCCAGAAGCCGGCGGATGGGTTCAACGTCCAGCCTTTCGGCTTTCTTTTCGTCTGCCATGGCCGTTCTCCCGCTGCGATTCTGCGCGTGCCCCGCGGGGGAATCCCCGAGGGAAACCGCCGCAGACAAAACAGGCGACGGCTACAGGACCATCGCCTCCAAGTCTTTTTCCAGTCGCGAGAGGACCCGCCGTCCGGTCCTCGTCACCAGACAATCATCCTCAATGCGAATGCCGAAGCGACCCTTTAAATAGACGCCCGGCTCGACCGTAACCACCATGCCCGCCTCAAGCGTCCCCTTTTTGCTAAGCGGCGCCAGCGTCGGCGGCTCGTGGACCTCGCGGCCGATGCCGTGGCCCGTGCCGTGACCGAAAGCCGTGCCTAAGCCGGCCTCCTCGATGACGTTCCGCGCGGCGGCGTCCACGTCGCGAAAGCCGGCACCCGGCCCGATGCGCGCAATGGCCGCCGCCTGAGCCGCGCGAACCACTTCATACACTTCACGGGCGCGAGGGGGAATCCTACCGGCGAAAAGCACCCGTGTCAAGTCAGACACGTATCCGCCCACGCGCGCCCCGAAGTCCACGAGCAGGACCGATCCGCGCCGAAGCCGGCGCGCGCCCGGCTTTGCGTGCGGCATCGAGGACGACGCGTCCACCGCACAGATCGTCGGGAACGCGGGGCTGTCCGCTCCCGCGAGGCGCATCCGGTGGTCCAGTTCGGTCGCCAGGCGGCGTTCTGTCATTCCGGTTCGGATTCGCTTGCGAAACGTCGCCCACGCTTCCTCGGCGACGCGGACCGCGAGGCAAATCACCCGCTGCTCCGAGGCATCCTTCGAGATGCGAAGCCGACCGACCAGCCCCGGCATCGCAACAAGGCGCACGCCTTTCAATCGCCCGCGCAGTCGCCGCCGCAGCGCAACGGTCACACTCTCCGGATCAAAACCAAGCCGCGCTATCTCGCTACGACGGAGCCGCAGCGCCAGCGCTTCGGCCGGCGGCCTGCGACGCACCGTGCGGGAGAGGTGCGGACATTCGCGCTCGGCCTGTTCAGCGAAGCGGCTGTCCGTGATGAGGCAAGCGCTGCGGCCGAGCACCAGCAGCCAACTGGAGTCCCCCGTGAAACCGGACAGATAGCCCACGTCCACGGGATGGGTGACGAGAAAGGCATCAACCCGCTTTTCGCGGAAGGCCCGACGTAGACGACGCAGGCGGTCGCGGATCGGCGGCTTCATGAGGCATTTTCCTCGGTTTCTCGATTCGTTTCGGAAAAAGTTGCCGAGTCGGCAAGATTTTTCCGTGACACAAGTCCCGGCTAACAAAGGAGTTAGGGTTTTGTTCATCGAGAATGGGCAAAAAGGGTCAAGTTTTTCCGGCCGCCGGCCGATTTTTCTCTTGACGTTAGGGCCCTGTAAGCCTAACATCAGCCTGACGGATGGGCTCCGGCATCCCGCTCTTTGACAAGTGTCCGACGGGCGACCGAGGCGCTTATACCGGGCGCGCCGCCGAGGTGTCAAGCAAACTCCCTTTGGTGCACGACACTTCGGCGCGCATCCTGCGGAAAAGGGTTCGAGGTCGGGCCAGAGCTGAGGAGTTTCCCCGTGCCCTTCTCAGCCTGCCCGGCTTGGGATTATTTGAGCGACCCTCGTGTGATCAGCCTGCGGCCGCGTCCCCCACGCGCGGCTGCGGGGATTCGAGGGAAGCATTCGGCGCGCCACCACCCCCACGGGTGGCGCTCTTCACCACGGAGGGCCGGGGTTGAGTTCAGGGGGCACCCCGGCCCACTCCCCTCCCGTTTTGCCGGCGCTTCCGGGCCGCTCAATGAACTCGGGGGCCGGCGGTCGTCTCAGCGGGCGGCCGCACCCGCATCGTCCGAACAGACGCATGCACCGGGGGCAAGGGAAAGGGCGCTCTATGAGAAACCTGACGCCGCGACAACTCGACATCGTGAAGTTCCTGGCGGACTATTCCGTCGAACATGGCTACGCACCGACGATGCAGGAGATTGCGGACCACCTGGGGGTTTCTCGCCCGACGGTTTTTGAGCACCTCGGAGCGCTCGAGAAGAAGGGCGTCATCCGGCGCGAACCGACGCTCGCCCGAAGCATCTCGCTGGTGCCGGAGCCGGAGGAAACCGGGGCTGTCTTCCCGCTCGTCGGCCGCATCGCGGCAGGCAAACCGATTGAGGCCATCGAGGACGCCGAACTCGTGGACCTCGAAAGCCTCTTCCGCGGCCGCGCGGGCGAGACCTTTGTGCTGGAGGTGCGCGGCAACTCGATGATCGACGAGCAGATCCGCGACGGCGACTATGTCATCGTCGAGAAACGCGAGACAGCCCGTAACGGCGAGACCGTCGTCGCCCTGCTCCCCGAAGGCGACGCCACCCTTAAGAAGTTTTACAAGGAAAAGGGCCGCATCCGCCTCCAGCCCGCCAACTTGGCCATGGCGCCAATTTACGTGGACGACGTCCAGATCCAGGGCATCGTCATCGGGGTGTTGAGGAAATACTGAGGCATACTACGCGCAGATTTCAAGCCCTCAGGTAAAGGGAATCTCCATGCACACCAAGAAGACGGTCATCGCGGCTGGGACGAAAGAGACCCTCACGGCACTTGAAGAGTCGTTCTCCGACCTGACGGACGACCGGCTCCACGCCTTCCCGATCGCGGGCCGCAACAACATCGCCTGGATCGTGATGCACTGCCTGGTGAACCTGGATGTTTACTGCAACGTGTATCAAGGGGGCAAGCAGGTCTTGGAAGAATGGGAGTCCCGCTGGCAATATGGGTGCGAACGGCCGAAGCTAGGTGACCCTTTTCCCACGGGGGAGCAGCTGCGGAACCTTTTCGTCAGCGTGCGCGCGGAGACCCTGGCCCTTCTTGGTGCGGCGACGGATCAAGACCTCGAACGGAAGCGGTCGGGCCGGGCCGAGGAACCTAGCGGAGACTGTTACCTCCGGATGATTGGCCACACCAATACGCACATTCGCCAGATCTGGCTCCTGAGAGGCGCTCTTGGCCTGACGCATGCGATGGCTTGGCCCCAGCAGCACGAGCCCGGTGCGTAAGTCAGCCGAGCGGGATGGCACTGGCGGATTGTCCGCCAGGGCATGAGCATCCGAGCAGGCTATGCCGCGCGCCGGGCGAACGATCAGGCTCTGCGGTCTTTGCGTTCTCTGCGGTTGAATAATCCCTATGGACACGCAGAAAAAACTTGAACGGCTGGCCGATGAGGCGCGGTATGACCTGTCGTGCGCCTGCGGGACGCGCGGCGGGCCCGACCATCGCCGGCGCAGCAAGGACGGGTTGTGGCTCTATCCGGCGTCCGTCCCGGGGGGCGGCACGAGCGTGCTCCTCAAGACGCTCCTCTCGAACGCCTGCACGAACGATTGCCGCTACTGCCCCCTGCGCGCCGGCCGCGACGTCCGCCGCTGCACCCTGGCGCCGGAGGAAGTGGCCCGCGTCTTCATGGACTACTTCCGGCAAAGGAAAGTCTCCGGCCTCTTCCTCACGTCCGGCGTCCTCCGCGACGCCGACCACACGATGGACCGCATCGTCGCCGTGGCGAGAATCCTGCGACGCCGGCACGGATACCGCGGCTACATCCACCTGAAGGTGATTCCCGGCGCATCGGATGCGGCGATCGAGGAGGCCATTGCCCTGACCAGCACGGTCTCGCTGAACGTCGAGGCGCCGACGCGAAAGGCGTTCGCGGTGCTTGCGAGCGGGAAGGATTACGACCGGGACATCGTGCGGCCGATGCGGCTCATCAGCCGGCTCACCGCGCGGGGGAGTCGCCATGCCCGCGTCAAACAGATGACCCAGTTCATCGTGGGGGCCTCCGACGAGACCGACACCGACATCGTCCGGGCGACCTACGGCCTCTACAAGCGGCTGGGTCTGGCGCGCGTCTACTTCAGCGCCTACCAGCGCGGGCTCGGCGACCCGTCGCTGCCGGGCGAACGCCGCCACACCGGCCGCCCGGAGGACCTTCTGACGCGCGAACACCGCCTCTACCAGGTGGACTGGCTCATCCGCAAGTATGGCTTCAAGGACGACGAGATTCCCTTCGAGCCGGACGGCAGCCTCTCGCTGGAGGCGGACCCAAAAGAGGTCTGGGCTCGACGCCATCCCGAGCGGTTCCCGCTGGACATCAACCGGGCCGAGCGGCACGAACTGCTTCGCGTCCCCGGCTTCGGCCCCGTCACGGTCCGCCGAATCCTTGAGATCCGGCGCGGCGGCGGCCGGGTCCGCTCCCTCAACGATCTCGGCAAGCCGGGACGGCTGCTCAGAAAGGCCGAACCATACGTCAAGTTCGGAGAGCCCGGACATAGAAGCGGGGACGGAGGTGGCGCGGGAGGGCGAAGTCGCGCTTGCCGCGGACGCCGCCGCCCACGAGCGAACAGGCATGTCGGGCCGCGCGGCTGCTACGTCTGATATCGGCGCGCCGCCTGTTTGAGTTCATCCACCTTGCTCAGGTTTTCCCAGGTGAACTTCGGCAGTTCCCTGCCGAAGTGGCCGCCTTCGGCGGTCTTTTGGAAGATCGGCCGCAGAAGGTCCAGGTAGTCGATCATCCGGCGCGGTTTCAGAGGGAAGACGTCGCGGATGACCTTGGCGAGGTCCACGTCGCGAATCTTGCCGACGCCGTTCGTGTCGGCCCGGACGCTTAGAGGCTCGGCGACCGGTTATCGGACCACCGTTTTCGAGAAGGCTCCAGCGAGCGGGGTTTCAAGAACCAGGCCAAACGCCGCGCAGACTGTCAAAATAGGCAACCTTTGCGGGTTGTGCGGCCACGGGCCAGCCGATTTCGCGGATTCTTGGCCTCCCCCATTTGACTTTGGCCCGTTCTGTGGTATACTGTCTTGCCTTAGTTTGGGGGATGTGCGACGCATATCCGTCCCTTTCCGGGGGAAGTTGCGGATGAAAGAAGTATTCACAACGGGGGAGGTGGCACGTCTTTGCGGGGTGGCTCCCCGGACAGTCTCCAAGTGGTTTGATGCCGGCGGTCTCCGTGGGTTCAAGATCCCGGGGTCCCGCGACCGGCGTATTCCGCGCGAATCGCTGGTTCGGTTCATGCGCGCCCACGGCATCCCCTTGAGGGGCCTCGACGGCGCCGTCACGCGGACCCTGGTGGTGGACAGCGACTATGAGTTCGCCGACGCCCTGCGGGTCGCGATAGAGCGAGGGCTCAACTACGAGGTCCAGGTCGCGACCACGGTCTTCGAGGCGGGGCTGCTGGCCCGCGAGTTCAGACCCCACGTCATCTTTCTGGACGTCACCCTGCCGGGGCTCGACCCCGAGGGGGCTCGGCAAGCGCTGCGGTCGGATCCGGAACTGGTGGCCGCGCGCGTCGTGGCCGTTGACCCGAACCTGACCGAGGAAAGCCGCCGCCAGAGGCTCCGTCAGGGATTCGACGCCTGCCTGCCCAAGCCGTATAATCTTGCCGCCGCCGTCCGGGTGATTGAACAGGCGACCGACATCGTGACGTAGCCGCAGCGGCAAATCCCATGTCCGAGGCCCAAAGTCCCAACACCAGGTCCGAGGCTGCGCGTCAACTTTCCCCTTTTTGTGCTTTTGGCGGCGGGCCGGATACCCTACCATAGGGGCTCGAGGAATGCGGAGGGTTTCTCAATGGCAAAGCGTCGCGATCGCCCCAACCGGCCCACGGACGCCTCGCGTCTGCGGTACGAGTCGCCCCTGGTCTCGCGGTATGCCGGCGAGGAGATGTCGCGCCTGTTCAGCCCGGACCGAAAGGTGCGGACCTGGCGCCGGCTTTGGCTCGCCCTGGCCGAAGCCGAGAAGGAACTCGGCCTCTCGATCACCGACGAGCAGGTCGGAGAGATGCGCGCGGCCGCCGAGGGCGAGATTAACTGGGAGCGTGCGGCCGAACTTGAGCGCCAGCTTCGCCACGACGTGATGGCCCATGTCCACGCCTTCGGCGAGCAATGCCCGTCGGCCCGCCCGATTATTCACCTCGGCGCCACGTCCTGTTTCGTCGGTGACAACGCGGACCTCGTTGCCATGCGCGACGGCCTGCGGCTGCTTCGGCGGCGACTTCTGACGGTCACGGATTGCCTGGCCCGATTTGCCGCCGAGCACCGCGACGTGCCGACACTTGGCTTCACGCATTTTCAGCCCGCTCAATTGACGACGGTCGGCAAACGCGCCTGCCTCTGGCTGGCCGACCTTCTGATAGACTTCCGCGCGGTCGAGTCTCTCGCGGGGGGCCTGCGTTTTCGCGGCGCCAAGGGGACCACCGGGACCCAGGCGTCGTTCCTGCGCCTGTTCGACAGCGACCACGAGAAGGTCCGGCGCCTCGATGCCCGCGTCGCCGAGAAGATGGGTTTTGACGCGGTTTACCCCGTCACCGGCCAGACCTACGGCCGCAAGGTTGATTACCAGGTGGTGGCCGCGCTGGGCGGCATCGCGCAAAGCGCGCACAAGTTCGCCAACGACCTCCGCCTGCTGGCGAACCGTAAAGAGATTGAGGAGCCGTTTGAGAAGACGCAGGTCGGCTCGTCGGCGATGGCGTACAAGCGTAACCCGATGCGAGCGGAGAGGATGACCGGTCTGGCACGTTATGTGATGGCGCTGGTTCCCGCCGCGGCCGCGACCGCCGCCGAACAATGGCTCGAGCGGACGCTGGATGACTCCGCCACGCGGCGCATCGTTATCGCCCAGGCGTTCCTCGGCGCCGATGCAATTCTGCGGCTCTATCAGAACATCGCCGAAGGGCTGGTCGTCTATCCGAAGATGTGCGCCCGCCACGTTGCCGAAGAATTGCCGTTTATGGCGACCGAGAACATCCTGATGGCGGCGGTGAAGGCGGGCGGCGACCGCCAGACGCTGCACGAGAAGATCCGCGAGCACAGCCACGCGGCCGCCCGGCGCGTCAAACTCGAGGGCGGCACGAACGATCTGATTGGGCGCCTCAAGGCCGACCCGGCGTTTTCAGCCGTGGATATCGACGCGGAACTCGCGCCGGAGCGATTCATCGGTCGCGCGCCGGAGCAGGTGGACGAGTTCCTCGCCGGCGAGGCCCGCTCCATCCTCGATGCCGCGGCCGGCGAAAGCGGAACCGAGGCGGACATCCGGCTCTGAGAAACGGGCGGGCGCCTTCGCCAGCACATCATGGCGCACCAGCGTTTTTACTCACACCCATGGCGACGCGTCCCTCTGTGGGGTGAGCATGGGGTCTGCGACCCCCTCAACCTGCCGGGACCGCGCTGTGACGGGTCGCGGGGTGAATCTGGTTGACGCCTGCGAGGGTTGCGGGGAAAATGGCCGCTGTGGAAACGGGGCTCACCCGTTCCATCGGGGTTGATCCACCGCAGGAAGGAGACCGGTATGGCCACGGCCGAGAAGCGCAAGGAACAGGTCCTGAGGGATGCCAAGGAGAAAAACGTCCGCTTCGTTCAAATGTGGTTCACGGACCTCTTGGGGAACCTCAAGAGTTTCGCCATCACCATGGACGAACTCGGCAAGGCCCTGGAGGAAGGCCTGGGGTTCGACGGGTCGAGTATCCACGGTTTTGCGCGGATCGACGAAAGCGACATGATCGCCAGGCCTGATCCTTCGACGTTCGTCGTGTTGCCCTGGCGGTCGCAGACAGCGCCAGTGGCGCGGATGTTCTGCGACATCTTCTTGCCCGAAGGCGAACCATACGTCGGATGCCCGAGGAATGCCCTGAAGCGCGCCTGCGCCCGGGCGGCCGAGATGGGCTACACGATGAACGTCGGCCCGGAGGCCGAGTACTTCTACTTCAAGTCCTCCGATGGGACCGAGCCGCTCGATGCGGGCGGGTACTTCGACCTGACGCCGCTCGACGTCGCCAGCGACCTCAGGAGCGAGACGGTCCAGGTCCTCGAGGCGGTGGGCATCCCTGTCGAGTACAGCCACCACGAGGTGGCACCGAGCCAGCACGAAATTGATTTGCGCTACGCCGACGCCCTGACGATGGCCGACCGGCTGATGACCTATCGTCTGGTCGTCAAGGAGACGGCCCTTCAGCACGGCGTCTATGCGACGTTCATGCCGAAGCCGCTCTGCGGCCAGAACGGGTCCGGGATGCACACCCACCAGAGCCTCTTCAAGGACGGCCGGAACGCCTTCTTCGACGCGAACGATCCGATGTGCCTGTCGGCTGTGGCGCGCGGCTACGTGGCGGGCATCGTGCACCACGCGCGGGAGATCGTCGGCGTCTGCGCCCAGTGGGTCAACTCGTACAAGCGTCTCGTTCCAGGGTATGAGGCGCCGGTCTATATCACCTGGGCGCGGCGGAACCGCTCGGCCATGGTCCGCGTCCCGATGTACAAGCCCGGCAAGGAACTGCCAACGCGGATTGAATTTCGCGCGCCGGACCCGGCGTGCAACCCCTATCTGGCCTTTGCCGTCATGCTCCACGCGGGCCTTGAGGGGATCGAAAAGGATTACCCGCTTCCTCCGCCGACGGAAGTGGACGTTTACGAGATGGGCGAGGAGGAGCGCAGGCGCGCCGGCATCGGCGTCCTGCCCGGCAGTTTGAACGAGGCCATCGAGGAGATGGAGAAGAGCGACCTCGTGCGCCGGGCCCTCGGCGACCACATCTTCGAGAAGTTCATCGAAAATAAGAAGATTGAATGGAACGACTACCGCACCCGGGTCCACGATTACGAACTCAAGAAGTACCTGAGCGTGCTTTAGCGGCGAGTTGTCTTTCTTGTAGATTCGCGCGGCGACCTTCTTAGCGCTACTTTGTCAACTTGGCGTCGCCCCAAAGGGGGGATAGCGCGGTGTCCCGACAAGTCGGGACTGCCCACCGCGCTGCGTTTCGGGCGAGAGTTAGCGGCTGTAGGTCCCCGTCAGGCGAGCTTCGGCGAGAACGTGGCCTTTCATGGCCTTTTGGAGTGCCGCTTTGTTCGCGCCGGGCGCAAGGTCGAGGACCGTGTCGAGGGCATACAGGACAAAGTTGTAATGGTGGGTCCCGTGGCCTGGCGGCGGCATCGGGCCGCCATAACCGATCTTCGGCCAACTGTTGTCCCCCTGGCGGGCCCCGCCGAAATCGGGAAGCGTCTGCTGTGTCGGCACGCCTCCGGGCAGTTTCCTTGAGTCGGCCGACAGGTTCCAGATAAGCCAGTGGTCCCACGTGCCGACCGGCGCGTCCGGGTCGTCGCAGACGAGGGCGAACGCAAGCGTGCCCTCGGGCGGGTCGGTCCACTCAAGAGGGGGCGAGGTGTCCTCGCCTTCGCCGGTATACTTCTTCGGAATGCGCTCGCCCGCGCCGAAAACCGGGCTGGTCAGTTCGAAGGTCATGGTCGGCTCCTTTCCTGTTTTGGGTTCTTCAGTGGGGCGTGGTTCGCACGCGCCCAGGGCGAGCCCTGCGTCCACAAGGACCGCCCACCGCGCGAGGCGGAAAACCTTGCAAAATTGCCTTTTTCGCATGGCCGCCTCCAGCCGCTTGTCCCCCTTCCCTGTCAACATGATGCGCCGGCCGCCCCGCCGCTGCAAGACCGAAAACCATCTGCGGTGAAACGTTTGCACAAACCGGGAGCGATGCGTAACATGAAAAAGAAGAAAGCAAACTCGAAAAGGAGGGCACCCGATGCTCAGGGCACACGAGACATGGCTTGATGCACGGCCTGCGGTGCTTCCCTACGCGGTTGCGGTGCTGCGGCTCTTGCTGGCGGCGGCGACTGAGCGTGCTGCCGGCACGGCCGGGGTGCAAAGGAGCCAAAAGAAGGTGCATGCGTGAACCACGTCGAACGGTTTAGGGCGCTCATGGCCTTTTGGCCAATGGACCGCTTGCCGCGCATCGAGTGGGCCGCTTGGTGGGACAATACGATCGAGCGGTGGCGGCGCGAAGGCCTGCCGACGGCCGACCGGTATGAGATGTACCGATACTTCGGTCTGGACCCGTACTGGCAGTGTTGGTTCGGGCCGCGCGCTGCGACGTTTCCTTCCCCTCCGGCACACGGGCGCGGCATGGTCGCCGGGGCGGACGACTACGAGAAGGTCCGGCCGCATCTCTATCCGCCACACGATGCCGCCATCGAGAGCCTGCACCCCTGGGCTGAGGCGCAGCGGCGCGGCGAGGGGGTCGTCTGGATCACGCTGGAGGGGTTCTTCTGGTTTCCGCGGACGCTGTTCGGCATCGAGCGACACCTGTACGCGTTCTACGATCAGCCGGAACTGATGCACCGGATGAACCAGGATCTGGCGGACTATCATCTGCGGGTTCTGGAGGCGATGGCCAAGGTCTGCCGCCCGACCTTTATGACGTTTGCCGAGGACATGTCGTATAACAACGGGCCGATGCTCTCGAAGGCGATGTTCGACGAGTTCCTGGCCCCTTATTATCGGCAAGTTGTCCCCCACCTGGCGGAACTGGACATTCTGCCGTTCATCGACACCGACGGGAACGTGACCGCGATGGTGCCGTGGCTTCGGGAGGTGGGCCTCAAGGGTGTGCTGCCGCTCGAGCGCCAGGCCGGTGTAGATGCCAAGACACTTCGTGAGGCCTGCCCCTGGCTCCGGATGATCGGACACTACGACAAGATGGTGATGACGCGCGGCGAGGAGGCGATGCGGGCCGAGTTCGAGCGCCTCCTGCCGGTGATGCGGACGGGCGGCTTTGTGCCGAGCGTCGATCATCAGACGCCGCCGGGCGTGTCGCTTCAGGATTACCGCACCTATGTCGGCTTGCTGGCGGAATACACCTGGCGCGCCGCCGACTGAGCGATCCTACGTAAGTTTTGGCCGGCGGGTTCCCAGCCATCGCACGAGGAGGCGATTTTTCGCGGCGGGTGCAGATACCTCCTGCGCGGAAACGTTGCGAAACTTTTGTCGAACCCCTCAGTTCGAGTTTCGCACTTTTTGGGGTGGCCCTGATACCGGCTACGTGAACAAAGAGGACCGCGCCGACTTTCGAAGGTCTTCTGAATCGTCTTCGCCGGCTGGCCGTTTGTCCGCGGGCGAACCATCCACGGGTGCCGCAAGACGTGCATCCGACAGGGAGGCGATTCGGGCCGCTCAGCAAGAAGATGCCCACAAGAGGCAAATCCTGTCAAAATACGCTCATATAAGGGAACCGGCGCGTTGTGAACGGCCAACACCAGCGCGCCAATCGCGGTCAAGAATACAATTACCAGACTTGCTAACAGGGAACAGAAATTGCCACCGCCCAGTTTTTGCTGTTTCCCGGCCTTGCCGAGCAGCCGTTCGCCACCGCTACCGATGCTTTGTTCCCCGCTTCCTCACCACAATCGCGCATTCGGGAAACCAAGTATGTGTCCGTCCAATCACAGGCAGATATCCATGCAGATAGGTCCAGCACGTTATCAGCTCGAACCCGCTTATTGCCAACACGTTATGCCAGCCTTTCATGGGCCGCATGCCTATGTGATCCTCTATCTTGTCCGCCTGTTTATAAAGTGCTTTTCGTACCAGGTTCCAGTTGGGTGTAGTCACACATAAATATCCCCGCTCGCGCAATACCCGCCTTATTTCCGCCAGCGCCAATGCTTGATTCCCAATCTCTACATGCTCAAAGACATCCGTGGCCAACACAACGCCAAATCGGCCATCATCATAAGGCAACTTGTCCTTTCCCAACTCGGCGATTTGGAAATGCATAGTCGGGTGGAGCGCTCTGGCCCTCTCGATGGCAAAGGAGGACACGTCGCATCCATGCAATTCCGTATTCGCCCCGTTTCCGAACCTGGATAGCAGATAACCATACGCGCAACCGACATCCAATATTGGCCGGGTGGGCTCTACATAAGGACGGAACCATGACGCCAATCTGTTGAAATACCCATGGAACTCTTGATAACCAGTTAGGCAGTAGAAAAATGATGTTCTGCCGCCAAAATAGAGTTTATCATATTTCATTCAACAAAGCGCCCTGTGACTTCAACTGTGCCTATTGCCCCGGGCATATTCGGAGTCTCCCAACTTCCACCGCTCAAATCCATTCCGGCTGGGCTTACGTGGCGCGCCCGGGGCGACTCGAACGCCCAACCTTCGGATTCGAAGTCCGCGACTCTATCCATTGAGCTACGGGCGCTGGCCGGCATTCTATCCGGGTCCCCGTGCATGTCAACTCCGCACGCAGGTGTTTCAATTCTCCTGCAAGATTCGGGGGCGGCTAAGGGCCGTTTTTTGCGGGCGTTGGACGCCCTGGGCCAGAACTACGTGGCCGAGGTGCCGGCCGACCTGACCGTCTGGACCCGGCGGCCCGAGGTGCTCTATCGGGCCCATTCGCGCCAGCGGCGGATGGGTCGGCCCCGAGCGGAGGCCATCAGGCCAGAATCCCCGCAAAGCACGCCGTCATAAAGGCCGCCAGCGTCCCGGAAATGATGGCGCGCAGGCCGAGCCGCGCAATCACTCCTTTCCGATCCGGGTCAATCGACCCCAGGCCGCCAATCAGAATGGCAACGGATCCAAAATTGGCGAAGCCGCAAAGGGCGTAGGTCGAGATGACGATGCTCCGCGGCGACAGAACCCCTTGCGCTATGAGGCCCTGCATCCGCTGATAGGCGAGGAACTCGTTCAGCACCGTCTTCGTGCCGAGCAGTTGCCCCACGGCGGCCGCATCGTTCCAGGGCACGCCCATCGCCAGGGCTAGCGGGCTGAACACATAGCCGAAGATGCGCTCGAGGGTCAGCGGCTCGGCCATCCAGCCGTCGGTCGCGGCTTCCAGGGTCAGGTTCACGAGCGCCACGAGGCCGATGAACGCAATGAGCATGGCGCCGATGTTCAGGGCCAGTTTCAGTCCCTGGCCGGCGCCGCGCGCCGCCGCGTCAATCACGTTCGCCGCCTCGCGCGGCGGCTCGAATCGCACGCGCCCCCGCGTCAGGGGCTCTTCCGTTTCCGGCATCATGATCTTGGCGACCACGATCGCCGCCGGGGCGCTCATCACACTGGCCGCCAGAAGGTGTCCCGCGTTCTCGGTGCCGATGAACACGGCGTAGGCACCCATCACGCTCCCCGCGACCGTTGCCATGAATCCCGTCATCACGGTGAAAAGTTCCGAGCGGGTCATGCGGCGGATGTATTCGGCGATGGCCGTCGTCGCCTCGATGCCTAGAAAGACGAATAGCGCGCACGCCAGACTCTCGGCGCCCGACGTGTTCATCGCCCATCGCATAACGCGGGCCATCGCCCGCACCACCAGTTGGATGATGCGGAGGTAATAAAGGATGCCGGCCAGGGCCGAGACGAAGATGACAATCGGCAGGACCTGAAAAGCTACGACGGCGCCGATATTGAAATCGTTCACGAGGCTGCCGAACAGGAACGACGCCCCGGTGTCGCTCGCCTGGAGAACAACGTCGAACACGTGCTTGGCACCCTCGAAGAACCGCCTGCCCAGCGCCGTGCGCAGAACGAGGACGGCAAAAAGCAACTGGAGACCGAGCCCCGCCAGGACCAGTCGGATACTGATCCGCCGCCGCGCCCCGCTCAGAAGAAGCGCCAGAGCAAGCATGATGACCAATCCGCCGAGACTCGTCAGCCTGGCCGTCACATCTCCCATGCTTTCCCTCCGTATCAAGAGCCGCCGCATTCTCTCAAACCGCCCGCCATGCGTCGAAGAAAAATCGGGCCGGATGGGCCGGCCCCACGCCCGTTCCCTATGCAGGGATGCCGAGTGCGCAAGACCGCCCGACCGTGAGCCGCCGCCGGGGGATGGTAGAAAAAACGCCCGCCGCACGTCGGCGGGGCTGTGAGGGTGCGGCGTGGCGCAACTTGTTTGCGTACAAAGGCTTATGAGGTCCGCACGCACGTCCGGTCGCCCAGACGCCGCCTGGGTGTTTGTGCCTCATTTGACCGCCGTCCTTCTTGTGCTATACTCTCCTGGAGGAGTAGAGAAGTCAGGGTGCGCGTTGCAGGGTCTTTGCCGGGAGAGGCGAGGCCCCTTTTTGGCCCTGAGAGGTGCGACAAGGAGGCAAACAATGAGGAAGTTTGCAGCAATTGTCGGCGCGGGTTTCCTTCTGGTTCTCTCGGCAGCGCCGGTCGGTCTTGCGGCGGCGCCGCCGAAGAACGTCATCTTCTTCATCGGCGACGGCATGGGCCCCGAGCAGGTCCTGGCCGCCAACTATTACAACGGCGGGGACCTGTCGTTCGAAGCATTCACCTATCAGGGATTCTTGACGACGTACTCGGCCAATAGTTCTGTCACGGACTCGGCGGCCGCCGGCACGGCCCTAGCCACCGGCATAAAGGTCAATAACGGCGTCATCAGCATGGCCTATCCCGGCAACGGCAGCGAACTCGAGACGCTACTGGAATACGCCCGGGATCGGAGCAAGAGCACGGGGCTCGTTAGCACAACCTACTTGACGCACGCCACGCCGGCCGCCTTCGGCGCCCATGAGCCCAGCCGCAACAACACCTCCAATATCGCCACTGATTACCTGAGCCAGACCCAGCCCAACATTCTCTTCGGCGGCGGGGCCAACGGGATGTCCGGCGCGGCGGCGACGGCGGCTGGGTATACGGTCGTGACCGACGCCGCCGGAATGCTGGCCCTCAACACCAACACCGAGACGATGGTTTCGGGCCAGTTCGGCAGCACCCACCTTCCCTACGAGTACGACGGGCTCGGTTCGCTCCCGCACCTCTCGGACATGACGGTTACGGCCTTGGACACCCTCGACAACGACGCGGATGGCTTCTTCCTGATGGTCGAAGGCGGGCGCATCGATCACGCGGGCCATTCGAACGACCTCCCGCGCAACGTCCTTGAGACGATCGAGTTTGCCAACGCCGTCCAGGAAGCCATCGACTGGGCCGTCGGGCGGACCGACACCCTTATCCTCGTCACCGCGGATCACGAGACCGGCGGGCTGACGGATGTGACCGACAACGGTGAGGGCAGTTACCCCGACGGGACCTGGTCCACTACCGACCACACCGCGACCAACGTCCCCGTATACGCGTGGGGCGTCAATTCGGACCTGATCTCCGGCACGATGGACAATACGGACATGTGGAATGTGGTGACCCTCCCGGAGCCGGCGACGATGGCCCTGCTCGGTTTCGGGGTGCTGGCGTTGGCGATACCGAAGCGCCGTTAGACCGCGCCGGGCACACAGGACCTTCCAGAGCCGGACGGCACGGCCGCCTGGCTTTCCTTTTTCCAGGTTCCCCGAGATAAACTTGTCGCGGCCGCCCCCGGCCTTTAGAATCCCCGCCGAGCCGAATGGCGGCATCCTTCGCACTTACCGACACAGAGCACGGAAGCGCGATGACACTCCTGGTGGGAATCGACGAGGCCGGTTACGGGCCGCACCTGGGGCCGCTTGTGGTGGCGGCGGCCGCGATCGAGTTCCCGGGCCGCGAGCCTCCGGATCCGAACCTGTGGGGATCGCTGCGCGGCCACGTCCGAAAGCGGCCCGCCGGCACGAGTTCACGAGTGGTCGTCTGCGATTCGAAAGTGGCCTACGCGCGGCCGCAGGGCCTGGGAACTTTGGAGCGAAGCGTGCTCGGTTTTCTGGCGGCCGGCGGTATGCGGCCGGGAACGCTCGCCGAGTTGCTCGACGCATCGTGCTCGGGCTCGGACGCCGCCGAGGAGCGGACCGAGGACATCGCGTCCGTCCCGTGGCATCGGCCCGAGAGCCTGACGCTGCCCGTGGCGGCAGGACCGGACGCCGTCCCGACTGCCGCCGACCATTTCGCAAAGGCCCTCGAAGGCGTTGGCGGGCGCGTCGGCGGGCTCCGGATTAACGTTGCGCCGGCCGCGCGGCTGAACCGGCTGATAGACGAAGGTGGGCGGAACAAAGCCGCAGCGCTTTTTGCGTTGACGGCCGACCTCCTCGCTCAGATTTGGGCCGATGTCTGTCGGAAACATCCCTCTGACAGGGATGACCGGACAGGATCCGTTCATGTCACCATGGACCAGCACGGCGGCAGACGATATTACGCCGACCTCCTGGCCGGGGTTTTCCCGATGGGACACGTGGAAACCATCGAAGAGGCGCCGACCATGAGCCGCTACCGGCTGCAACCCTCCGGGCCGACCCGCCCGCCTCAGACGGGCCGCGCCCACCTGCATCTGACGGTCCACCCACGGTGCGAGAGGTGGAGTTTCCCCGTGGCCCTTGCATCCATGGCGGCCAAGTATGTCCGCGAGTTGCACATGCGCCAGTTCAACGCTTACTTCCGGTTGCTCGTGCCGAACCTGAAGCCGACCGCCGGCTACGGCCGCGACGCGTGGCGGTTTCTGGCCGAGGTGGAGGCGGCCCGGGCGGCGGTTCCTCGCGGGGCCATGCTTCGAAGCCGCTGAAGCCTCGGAGGGCACTCTCCATCGCGCGGCCCCGAAATCCACGAGAGGCGAGTTCGAGCGCAAAGAAATGGTGGAGGCGGTGGGAATCGAACCTACCGCTGACCCTAGTAATGACAAGGACTTACAGCAAAGTATTGCCCAAAAGGCGGGAAATGAGGCTGGATTTCGGGCGGAAAACGCCCCTGCGGAGACGCCGCCTGACCCCGACCTGAGAGCCGTTATCGAGGCGTGGCCCGACCTGCCGGAACCCGTCAAGGCGGGTATCTTGGCGATAGTCCGGGCCAGCGGCAGCGACCGCACCCCCTGAAAGTGAGGCCCAGGACCTTTCCGGTTTTTACACTCAGCGTGGCCGCAAAAAGGCCGAAAGGTGAAATCGTGGCTTACTCCGAACGAGCGAGGGCGCTTCGGGCCTGCCAGCACGTTTACCCTGACGGGAGACGGTGCAAGGCTTGGGCGCTATGGGACGATCCGCGGCAACTGTGCATGGCCCACGCAGGGCGACACCACCGCGGACCGCTGCCCGCTACGCGCACCACCTGGGACCGCCGCGCGCGAGTTGTACCTTGCACCTGTGCGGCCTACGCCTGGCCGCACCGCCCCGGCGGAGGTTTGTGCCGTTGGCCCGACCCGCCGCATTTCCGGTGCACCACCCCGCCGTCAACCCACAAGCCCGGCCGCCTGCGGCCTCCGAGGTTCATGACCCGCATGGGAATCCACACGGTCCAGCAGGCCCACCGGCTTGGCCTGTGGTGACAACAACGGCTTGGCCTGCAAAGGCAGTCGCTGTCCAGTTGGAGTTACGGTTTGGGTGCTGTGTTTCTCGTGCGTGCATAGCCGACCGCGGTCCGGGCGGCGAAAACGACCTGAGACAGGAGCCCGCCCCCCACTGGCCCTCAGGCTATTCAACAACCTTGCTTTCGCCGAGATTTGGAATTTCGGTTTCAAACAGGTCGAACCCTGCGCTCATCCGGGCGCCCCCATAGCCTTTCCGACAACGGCCCGGGTCGTCCCAAGTAGTAGTAAGTAAATCTGAGAGCCTTGGGATACTCCCACGCCGCCCTGATGCACGGCGGGGATTCGGTGTCCGGCAGGTGGCTTCCCCGCCCGTGCGTCGCGGCGGCAGCCAGCGGCGCGACGAAGGGCCACAGAAGGCCTAGGCATCACCCCAAGGCCCCCCTGCCACAATCCATGATACCCTCGCGCTCGTCACGCCCCCGCAGGGTATTCGGCGCTCTCCGGGCGCCTCGGGGCAGGGCGCGGCCCTCTTTTTTCCCTGTTTTTTACAGGCGCTCTGCCCCAGGGGCCGGTAAGCAGGAGTGACAGCCCCGCTGAATAGCCCGCTGGACGTTAGGCTACGCCTTGGGCAGCAACCCCCCCCCCGTTGCATGTGGCAGAGTTTGCCTTCCTGCCAAGTCTCGTGCGCGGCTTTTGCTAAAGCAGGATGGGGACTGCCGGCCAAGCCAGGGCAACCAGAGGCAGTGCAGGCGCGATGTAGGCAGGCGCAAGAGGCGGGGGGAGACCCCATTCCCCCAGCCGCGAGTTATAACTACCTTGCCACCCTCGAAAATTTTTCCAAGACCATCCCGAGGGCCTTATATGACCAGCGGGCAGGGTGACGGTCCGCCGTAGCCTACCGGGGGATTGATTACGTCTTGGCGGCAGCCCCGGGCCGCAAGGTGCCAACGCGCCCCTGGCTGGCAAAGGGGGGGCATCAGGGAAAAACCCCGTTTCTGCGGATCTGCTGGAGCTTTTTGCCGAAGGCCGCCGCCTCCACGAGGTTCAGGCCAGAGGGTCCTGACCGCGCCGAATCTTGACACCGGTCCCGAAACGCGCCATCCTGCTCAAGTCGCTCTGTGGACGATGCGCACCGGCAGCACCGAGGATGAGCGCTTCGTGGCCAAAGGATCCGCAGACGGCCAAGTGGCCGGATTAGTACGTGTTGGGACGTCGGGCTGGTCCTACGAGGACTGGGCCGGCCGTTTCTATCCGCAAAAAAGGCCGCGCGGCTTTGACGAGTTGGCCTACCTGGCGCGGTTTTTCGACTGCGTGGAGGTGAACTCGTCGTTTTACCGCCCACCGAGCCCGCGGGCCGCCACCTCATGGCTCCAGAGGACGCCCGAGGACTTCGAGTTCACGTTCAAACTCTACCAGCGCTTTACGCACGAGAGGGACCGGCCGTGGTCGGCTGATGAAGTGGCCGAGTATCAGCGCGGCATCGAACCGATCTTGGAGGCCGGGCGCCTGGGCGCGGTGCTCGTCCAGTTCCCTTGGTCTTTTCAGGCCGACGAGGATGCGTTTCGGCACCTGGAGGCCATCAAAGGCGACTTCGGCCAGTTGCCGCTCGTGGTCGAGATGCGGCACGTCTCCTGGATGGCCGAGGAGGCGCTGAAAGTCATTCGCGACAACGGCTTCGGCTTTGCCAACATCGATCAGCCCGCGAGCCGCTCAGGGCTGCCGCCGATGAGCCTTGTGACCTCGCCGGTGGGCTATGTGCGGCTGCACGGCCGCAATCGCCAGGCATGGTTCGACGCCAAGGCCGACCGCGATGCCAGATACGACTATCTCTATCGGGAGGATGAACTTGCCGAGTGGATCGGGCGGATTCGTCGTAAGCCTTTGACCGGCCGCACTTACGGCGAAAGCCCCGAGGGGCGCGCCCGCGGGGCTTCGCGTTAACGTCCGAGCCGCGAATTGTTCGCGGATTTTCGTCTGGCTCCCCAGACGTAACTCTTTTCGGAATTCGCCTCGGCGCTCTCTGATCTGTATGCCCTTGCCGCGCAAGGACTTACGCGCGGTTCGGGCGGTTCGAGTCTTCTGCGTTGGGCGAAAAAGCAATGTCGCAACTGCGGAACTGGATGGGCGCAAGCATTTACGGAACTTCGGGGGGTAGTCAACGCTCCTCGCTCCCACGCCAGCCGGGACGACCCTTGCCGGGGCGGGACGTGCACCCGTTGGAACAACGCACCTTTTCACGGCGCACCCGGCCCAGCACAGCGGAAAGGATGTCTGTATGTCGCGTATCTTAGGGTTCTTGTTTTCTTTGGCTTGGCGGCGGTACTCTTCTGGCAGGAGTTCTCATCTCAAGCCCCTCGACTCGCTTTCTCAGATCAGCGAGTTCGCCATCCTCGTGCCGGCCGCTTGCCAGTGAGCAGAGGTTGGGATCACGCGTCCACCAGTCGATGCCCAATTCCTTGGCCTTTTCCACTGAGGCGATCAAGAGGCGAATCTGGATCGTGAGAAGTTCGATGTCAACGAGTTTGACCTTGATGTCACCGGCAATGACCACGCCCTTTGTCGAGGACGCGTTCGAGGACATCCGCGAGCGTGGCGCTCTGAACCGCATGCGGCATGACCCGCCCCTCGGAGATCGCTACGGCCTCCTTTCACAAGAGCCTGCCCAGAGGACCCAGGTCGATGTTCAGGTCAGCGGTCTTCAGGCCGAAGTGTTTCTTGAGTTCTTCCATTTGTTCCGACAGGCGCATGAAGGTGCTGCCGAGCCGCTCGATTTCCTCGTCGGTCAGCGACCCGGCCTCGATGCGTCGGATCGCCTGGCGTTCCAGCAGTTCGCGGAGCAACTCGACGAGCATGAGGACCAGTTTGCCGAGGCCGTTCTTGACGTCTTCCGGGTCGAGGGTGATGCGCGGGGGACTCACGGATCGGTCCGG
>DATLBA010000035.1:0-4063 GCA_035527275.1 Phycisphaerae bacterium | reverse complement strand
GTCGTCAGGTTCCGGATGCGTCCGGCCGCAAGGTCCAGTTCCAGTTCGTCGCCGGGGCTGGTGTCGGCGGCCGCTTCGGGGCACGCGACGATCGCCAGGCCCGTGTTGATGGCGTTGCGGAAAAAGATGCGGGCGAAACTTTTGGCCACCACGCACGCCACCCCGGCCGCCTTGATGGCCAGCGGGGCGTGCTCCCGGCTCGAGCCGCAGCCGAAGTTCTCCCCTGCCACCACGAGGTCGCCCGGCCGCATCTTCCGCACGAACTCCGGGTCCGCGTCCTCCATGCAGTGCTTCGCCAGTTCCTTCGGGTCCGTCGTGTTCAGGTCCCGCGCGGGGATGATCTCGTCGGTGTTGACGTCGTCGCCGAAAACGTGGGCCTTGCCCTTGAGCATGTCGGCTGACCTCCTCGGGCCGCCGACCATATCAGACGCGGCGACGGCCGGCAAGCGTCTTTTGGCTTGCGTCCGGCCGCCGGCCGGGCTACCGTCGCGCTCGATGCGGCCGGAGGAAACGACATACCGCTCCTCGGACGGCACGCCCCTGCCGATGCGCATCTGGCGGCCTGCACTGGCGGGCAAGCCGCCAGTGCCACCCCATCCCTCGCGGTCGCGCGCGGCGCTGGTTTACCTTCACGGCATCCAGAGCCATGGCGGGTGGTACGAGGCCTCCAGCCGGCGGCTGGCGGAGAGCGGCGTGGCGGTTTATCAGATTGAGCGCCGCGGGAGCGGCACCGACTCCGTGCACGAGCGCGGCCACGTGGACCGCGCGGAGACGTGGCTGGCGGACGTGGAAGCGGCGGCCGAACGGGCGCGCGACGAAACCGAGACGGCCGGCGTCCACCTCCTGGGCGTCTCCTGGGGCGGGAAACTGGCCGTCGCCTCCGCCGCCGCAAGGCCCGACCTGTACCGGAGCCTCATGCTCGCCTCGCCGGGCATCTGCCCGCGGGTGGATCTGGCGCTCCTTGCGAAAGTGCGCGTGGCCAAGTGCCTGGCCCTCGGCCGCGACCTTGCGCGCTTCCCGATTCCCCTGGCCGACCCGCACCTTTTCACGGAGAACCCCGAGCGCGTCCGCTACATCGCCGAGGACCCGCTCGCGCTGCGCGAGGTGACCGCAAGGTTCCTCTACGAGAGCCGGCGCCTGGACCGCCTGGTCCGCCGTGCGGCGGGTGCGGTGGACGTGCCGGTCCTGCTGGCCCTTGCTGAGCGCGATCGCATCATGGACAATCCGGCGACGCGGGCGCTGGTCGCCTGCCTCGGCGCGCCGCGGCACCGAATCGTCGAGTACCCCGGTGCGAGCCACACCCTGGAATTCGAGCCTGCCCCGGAACCCTATTTCCGCGACCTCGTCGCGTGGATTGACGGAGTGGAGACGGCGTGAACGCACTGGTCGCTTACTTTTCGCAGACGGGCAACACGCGGAAGGTCGCGGAGGCGATCGGTCGCGGCCTTTCGGCCGCCGGTTGCGATCCCGTCCAGGTCCGGCCCCTCGAAGAGGTCGGCCGCGACGCGTGGAACGATTGCGACCTTTTCGCCCTCGGCACGCCGGTCTTCTATTACAAGGAACCCGACAACGTCCGCGCGTTCCTTCGCCGACTCGCCCCGCGCCGCCCCATGCCTGCCTTCACTTTTCTCACGCACGGCGGGAACCCGACGAACACGCTCGGGCGGCTTCAGCGTCTCCTTCGGCCGAAGGGCGGGCGCGTCCTGGGGTCTTTCGAGTGTCCTGGTTACGATACCTATCCGATTTATCTAAAATCGTTCCGCCAGTGGGGCCGGCCGAGCGCCGATGATTTGGCCGAGGCCGACGGTTTCGGCCGCGAGGCCGCGCGCCTGGCCGAGCGGTTCCGCGCCGGCGAGCAGGTGGCCGAGGCGTCGTACCCCTTTGTCGGGGGGCGGACGTTCCGCCTCTCCATTCTCTGTCGCCAGCCAATCCTGGACTGGTTGTTCCCCCGCCTCGACCTGAATCGCGACCTGTGCATCCGCTGCGGCGCGTGCGTGCGGCGATGCCCGACGGCCAACATCGCGCTTGACCCCTGGCCGACGTTCGCCGACCGATGCATCCGCTGCTACCTCTGCGAGCGCGTCTGTCCGACGAATGCCATTCGGTGCGACTGGCGGCTGATGACGCGCCTGATGAATCCGTAGGGGCGCGGGTCCGCTGATTTCTCGTTATACCGGTAACTTGGCGTTGCGCACGCAATGGAGTGGTACACTATCCTACATCTGTGGAAAGCGTACCGACCACTCGGGCGAGTTTTTGGAAGTGGTGCGCGTATGAGGCCTTCTTCGCCCTCTTGTAAAGGATAAATGGCAAAAGTCGCACAAAGGTGTCCGCTGGCATCGTTTGAAAGAAAGTCTCGATTTCTTTGTGGGAGATGACCTTCGTTTCGACGAGGCCGCCGATGTACTCAAATTCGTTGCAGACCTCTTCGCTTGCAGCCCACATGGCGTTGTCCGCGGGCTTTTGATCCGGAATCGTAATATTGATGCCAAGCGCATTCTCGAACTCTTCCTTTGTTTTTGCACACTCAGGAAATCTTTGTCCATCCCGGATTTTTTCAAGACCCGTCAAAAAGCTCTGCCAGAACTGAACTACATTCTTGCGCTTTGCCCGGAATTTCTGGGCTTGAAGGCGGTCCTGAAGTAGACTAAGAAGCTCGAACTTATTCTTCCGAGTTCTTTCCTCTATCTCGTCCCACCATTTGACGAGCGCGGCTAGGCCGCCGAGCACGGTCACCCAGACTGTGCAGATCGCCACTCTAAGCGTCAACCTGTCGTACAGATCTGGGACATCACGAGTGCGCCAGGCCAGGCAACCCAGCATGCACAGACCCAGAACACCAAGTGCGATAAAGAGCCTGTTCCTTTTCTTCCACATGTTATTGCTTTCCATATCTCGAGGCGGGTGACTTTATGCAAGTTCGCAAGGAAGGTTCTTGCAAGACATTGTAACTGGCCTAGGTATACCGTCAATCTTATTCTTTGCTCTGGGCTGGAGTTGATGAGTAGTTTACCTTGTTCTGTTTTGGCGGGGGTGCGACTGGCGGCTGATGACGCGCCTGATGAATCCGTAAGCCGCCGGAGCATCGCCCCGTGCCCGCCACGGGCGGGTAAACTTCCGCACCGGGCTCACCCCCACAAGAAGGCGCGTGAATAACGCGCCTCCTCCTCCGTCCATCTTCCCGGAAGCAGGTTTTTCGGAACCCAGCTCGCAGGGAAGGAGGCGGACGATGAACGCGCTGACGAAAGGACTAGCGGTGTTGGCGATTGCCATGGTGGTGCTGGCGGCGGCACGTCCCGCCCAGGCGGGCCAGTGGCAGGTCCGGGTGAGTTTCAGCCGGCCGATGGCGACCTGTGCGCCGAGCCCCTTGCCGTGGCGGACGGGCCACGTGCCGGTTTTGCCCGTCCGGCAGGCCTACCGGGCGGGGTACCATGACGGCTACGCGCATGGTTTCCATGACGGCGTGCATGCACCGGTGGTGGTCCGGCGGGGCATCGCACCCTGCGGGTCGGCGTATTCGTACAGGGTGATCCGGTCAAGGTCGGCGTGGGTGCGCCACGGGGCAGTCGGGGGCACGGTTCTCACCATCCGTTGGTGAGGGTCGGGCAGGGCCCGGTGGCGGCCTCGAATGGGTCTAAGCCGTTTCTCAACAAGGACTTATGCATCCGAAGCGGCCCTGCGGCGGGCCGCTTTTTTCCCGTCTTCGACCATTTTTGCTCCTTCCCGGTTTGACTTCTGCCGATTCTGGGCTATACTGTTTCTGAAGCACCCGGGGAAAACAGATCGTTCCCTTTTTGGGAATCCTGTTCAGGAGGGCTGGAAAATGTTGAATCGTATTCTATTTACCGTTGTGGCGTGTGGTGTTGTGGGCTTTGCGTCGTCTGTTTGGGCGGCCCCCATCGTTGATGGGAATGTGGGCGGAGGCGAGTACTCGGTTGTCCTGAACGATACGGCTCCGGAAACGACTGCCGCCTTCTACAATTCCGGCCTCGATATCCAGGCGCTCCATTTCGACAACTCCAGCGGTTCGTATTGGATGGGGCTGTCGGTCGTCAACCCAAAG
>DATLBA010000034.1:0-8665 GCA_035527275.1 Phycisphaerae bacterium | reverse complement strand
CGCTCGCTGTTCAGGCGTCGCGTGCAGCATGCGCGGATACCAAGCATACGGCACCGTGATCGTGCGGCCATCCAGGAGATCGACGCTGAACGTGTCCTCCGCGAAGTGGACGTCCTTGACGCGTTCACCGGGCTTGATTTCGCAACCAGCCATTCCAGATGCCCCTCCCCTCACGCGCTCTTGTGCTTCGGTTCCGGCAAGGGGGACAGGCGTTGGCGGCCGTAGACCACGTCGTCGGTGATCAGGTAGGTCGATCCGGTCGGTTGGTCGGGCAGCTCGAAGAGGATCTCGAGCATCACGTCCTCGATGATCGAGCGGAGCCCCCGGGCGCCGGTGTCCTTCTCGTGGGCCCGTTCGGCGATCGCCCGGAGGGCCTCGTCGGTGAACTCCAACTCGGCCTCCTCCATGGCGAACAGTTCCTGGTACTGCTTGATCAGGGCGTTCTTGGGCTCGCAGAGGACCCGAATCAAGGCCTCGACGTCCAGCGGAGTGAGCGGCGAGATGACCGGCAGGCGGCCGACCAGCTCGGGGATCAGGCCGAACTGGAGGATGTCGTCGCTGGTGACCCGGGGCAGCAGTTCGGCCAGTTCCATTTCGGTCCCGGTATCGGCCCGTTGTCCGAAGCCGATGGTGCGTTTTCCCAGCCGTTTTCCGATGATGTCTTCGAGCCCCACGAACGTTCCGCCGCAGATGAAGAGGATGTTGGTGGTGTCGATCTGGATGTATTGCTGCTCGGGATGCTTGCGTCCACCCTGGGGCGGGACGTTGGCCAGCGTGCCCTCGAGCATCTTTAAGAGGGCCTGCTGGACACCTTCGCCGGAGACGTCGCGGGTGATGGAGACATTCTGGCTGGTGCGGCCGATTTTGTCGATCTCGTCGATGTAGAGGATGCCCTGCTCAGCAGCCTTAAGGTCGTAGTCCGCCGCCTGGAGGAGTTTCAGGAGGAGATTCTCAACGTCCTCGCCGACGTAGCCCGCTTCGGTGAGGGTCGTCGCGTCGCCGATGGCGAACGGGACGTTCAGGACGTGGGCGAGGCTCCGGGCGATGAGCGTCTTGCCGCAGCCCGTCGGGCCGATGAGCAGCAGGTTCGACTTCTCCAGTTCGACCTCTTCGTCTCCGGTCTCACCGAGGCTCAGGCGCTTGTAGTGGTTGTGGACGGCGACGGAGACGCTCTTTTTGGCCCGTTCCTGGGCGATGACGTAGAGGTCGAGGAAATCTTTGATTTCGCGCGGCGCAGGCGTGCGACCGAGGGTCGCTCGGCGCATGCCGGCCTGGCGGTGCTCGTGCTGGACGACGGAGTGGCACAACTGGACACACTCGGCACAGATGTATGTCCCGCCGCGGCCCTCGACCAGCGGCCCGGTGTCCCGGGCGCTCTTGCCGCAGAAACTACACGTCGGATTGTGGCGCGGCCCCTTGGGCCCGCCGTTACTCTTGGCCATCCGGCTTTCTCCCTTCCGGCGACCCCTCCCGGCCCTCTGTGTGGTTTATCGGGTCTCGGGGCACCTCGTCTCCAGCCTCGGTTGCATCTGCCCGGCTTACGCGCCGGTGCTCCGCCGCACCAGCAGCGACGATTTGAGCGCGGACGGCTTCGTATTCCTCCTGGGTGATTGCGCCGGCATCTCGCTGGCGCCGGAGCCCCTCGAGGTCCAGACCGCGCGTGGCTTTGCGCGGGTGCCGCAACCGATACGACCAGTAACGCACCAGAGCCAGGACCACGAACACGAGCAGGACGAGCAGGACGCCACCGTACACAAGCAGCATCAAATCCTTGGGATACGAGCCCCACATCGGTGTGACTTTCAAAGCGGACGGGACCTGCTCCGCCACGAGCATCCCTACACCTCCCCGGAGCGAGGTTCCCCGGAAACGGATAGGGGCGACCGCTCAGGTTTCGGCCGCCGGCTCATCAGGTCCGCCAGGGCGTCGGGCGCCGGCTTGCCGTCAAAGAGGACGTGGTGCACCTCCTGCGTAATCGGCATCTCGACGCCGTGCCGCTCGGCCAGGGCGACGGCGCTGCGGGTCGTCTCGACGCCTTCGGCCTGGACGCGGCCCATCTCGTCGAGGACGTCGGCGAGCGCGCGTCCGCGCCCGATTTCGCAGCCGACATGATGGTTGCGGCTGAGCGTCGAGGTGCAGGTGGTCACGAGGTCGCCGAGGCCGGCCAGCCCCGCGAAGGTCTCGGCCCGGGCGCCCATGGCGGCGCCCAGGCGCGTGATTTCCACCAGGCCCCGCGTCACCAGGGCCGCCTTGGCGTTCGAGCCGAGTTCCAGTCCGTCGCAGATGCCGGCGGCGATGGCGATGACGTTCTTCAGCGCTCCTCCCAACTCCACGCCCGGAATATCGTCGTTCGTGTACACGCGGAACCAGGGCGTCGCGAACGCTTGCCGCGCCGCCTCGGCAGTTTCCGGGTCCGCCGACGCCACGACCACCGTGGCTGGCAGACAGTTGGCCACCTCGCGCGACAGGCAAGGCCCCGAAAGGACCGCCAGGCGCTTCGGGCCTGCGACCTCGCCGACGACCTCGCTTGGCCGAAGGAGTGTCTCGCGCTCGATTCCCTTGACGACCGAGATGTAAACGGGTTCGGCGGGCAGGTCGGCCTTGATCCGCTTGAGCACCGCTCGCAGATACTTCGTCGGGACGGCGATGACGATCAGGTCCGCGCCGTCGCACACCTCGGCGGCGTCGGTCGAGACGAGGAGATTCCTGGGGAGCCGAAAGCCCGGCAGGAACCGCTTATTTTCGCCGTCGCGGCGCATCGCCTCGGCATGCTCGGGGAACGCCGACCACATCCGGGGCTGAAGCCCCGTCTCGGCGAAAAGCATCGCGGCGAGCGTCCCCATGGCGCCATCGCCGATGATTGCCGCGCGTTTCGTCATGACGACCTCTTTCTAACGTGCTTGCACCGCCGCGCCCACACAATGATAAAGCGTGTCGCGGCGAACAGGGGTTCGTCCAGCCCGTCGAATCACGCCGGCCATCTGGTCAAGCGTGAGAGCCTGGCCGTGCTTTCCGCCGGCGCACCGCGTGATGTTTTCCGAGAGGAGTGTCCCGCCCAGGTCGTTGACGCCGTAGTTGAAGGCCTCGGTCGCGACGTCGAGGCCGAGTTTGACCCACGAGGATTGGACGTTCGGAATCAGCCGCCCGAAGAACAGCCGCGCCACCGCGTAGTGCAAAAAGACGTCCTCCTTAGGGATCATCTCCGTAATACCGCGCGCCCGGCCGAGCGGCGTCTGGTAGGGGACGAAGATCAGGGGAATGTATTCGGTGATGCCGCCGGTGTCGGCCTGGAGGTCCCGCAGCAGCCGCAGGTGCCGCGCGACGTGTTCCGGCCGCTCAATGTGGCCGAAGAGGATGGTCGAGGTGCTCTTGATGCCCAGTTCGTGGGCGGTGCGGACGACCTCGAGCCAGCGGTTAGTCGAAAGTTTGGCGGGACAGATTTTCTGCCGCACCTCATCCACGAGGATCTCCGCCGCCGTGCCGCACAGGCTCCCGTATCCGGCGGCGATTAGTTCTTCGAATGCTTCACGGACCGAGAGCCCCGCGCGCGACGCGTAGTAGTCCACCTCCATCGGGCTCAGGGCGTGGATGTGGACGTCCGGGCGCGCCGCGTGCACCGCCGCGAAGAGTTCGAGAATGTAGTCGAACGTCACGTCCGGGTTCAGACCGCCCACCATGCATACTTCGTCGAGGCCGGGCGGCGAACCCGCCAGGCGCGCGGCCTCCTCCGGCGTCATCACGAACGCTTCGGGGTCTCCCGGCTCGACGCGGTAGGCGCAAAAGGCGCACGCAGCCGTGCAGGCGTTTGTGAAATTGATGTTGCGGTTGAAGACGTACGACACGCGAAGGTCATTGATCCGGCGGTTCAGTCGGTCGGCGGCCTCGTAAACCGGCGCGCGGGCCTCCCCGGGGAGACGCAGCAGCGCCGCCGCCTCCTCTTCCGTGAGGAGTTCGCCGTCGAACGGCTTCCTGAGAGTGCGGTCAAGGTCCATAGGTACGCTGCCAGTAGGGACTTACGCCCCGCCCCCACGACGGGTCCATATGGACTCCCGCGGGGTCTTTCAAGGGGGTCCGGCACAGCCGTCTTGTCCATCTCCTCCAAGTATACCGGCTCGGATGACGGGGGTCAATGGCCGCAGGGGACCAACCTGCACCGGTCGGACCGCGGATTCGCGGGACGGCGCCTCACGCATCGGTTTGCCCGTAGGGCCGACTTTATCGGACCCAACGGGGCGATTTGCAAGCGCGGGCGGCGCATGGGCGCCGGCGGGCGATTTCCTTGAAGAATGAGGCGCGCGTGTTCCGATAGAACCTCTGGCCCACAGCGCACGTGGATCCTTTCGCCCGCGAGGAGGTTTCGGATGTTGCGAACCGAAAGCCGGAGCCAGCCGCGCATTACGACGCGCATCACGGTCGAGTCGGTCGGCCCGACGCTGAACGTGTCGGCCGGGGGCATGTGTGTTCTGATGGCCGACCCGTGGCGGGAAGGGATGGTCCCGCGGCTCTCCTTCAGCCTGCCCGATGATCCTGTTCCCATCACGTGCAGGGCCCAGATCGTGTGGTGTCGGACGTCGAAGATCGACCCGGACCTGTATGAGGTCGGCCTGTCTTTCACGGAGATCAGCGACGAGGACCGGCAGCGCGTGATGGATTTTGTGGCGGCCCACATGAGTCCGCAGGCGTGATTGGTGCCGCAGCATCCAACCGCCATCCCCCTACACTTTTTAAAGATTGTGCGGGAACCATCCGCAAGATATAATCCCTTCCGACGTGGGGGCACGAGGCGCTCAACATGTCCATAGAGGCGAGGTGTCCCGATTGCGGGAAGGTGATGGATGCGCCGGATACGGCGGCCGGGCGAAGGGCCAAATGCCCCCACTGTGAGGCTGTCGTGGAGATTCCGAGCCGGTCCGGGGGACCGGCCGATCGGGCCGGCATCCTCGCTGAGGCGCTCAGCCGCAGCGCCACTCCCTCTCCTTCACGCGAGTCCGGAACGACGGTTGACCGAATCTTCGCACGGACGAGTCCGTACAGGTCGCTTCGCGTGATGGCGGTGACGGTCTTCGTCCTCGGCATCGGGGTGGGAGCGCTGGTGTTTCTTGCGGGCCTGGCGGCCCTGATTATCCTCTCGATGCGCGGTTCGCCGCGGGTGGGCGTTGCGGCGTTCGTGGCAGGTATCATTCTGGCCGGGATACTTATCTTCTACGGGAAAGTCCTAGGCGATTTGCTGCGCCTGGCGGCCGATGTCGGCGACCGGACGCGTCAAATCACGCAGTATATCGAGAAGTCCGTCCCGCCGGCGGAGGGGCAGGCGTAGTCCGGCCGCGCCCTATCTGACGCCGAGGATTCCCACAATCGCGCCTTCGCTCAATCGCCATCCCCCCATTATCGCATACCTCCCCTTCGCGAGGGTCACGACCTGGTCGGACAACACGCGCGCGACACGTTCGCCCTTTTCACCCTTTTCATAGCGGAGCCACATGATGTGCAGCGTGACGCGTTTTTCGCTCACGTCCCGGGGTTCCATGCGAATGGCGTAGTCCTCCATGAGCGGGTGCTCCCAGGACTTGCCCTCTTCCACCCGGCGCCGCCTGTTGACCTTCAAGCGAAAACTGTTGTAGCCGAACCTTTCGAGCGCGGCCTTCAGGGGCTCCAGTTCCGGGTCGATGTGCGGCTCGTCTTCGTTGGTTGCGTGGATGGCCAGAAGGCGGATGGTGGTCCTGGTGTCGGCGTTATCGGCGGCCGTTGGGGCCGCAGCGATCCATCCGACGACGCCCAGCGCCAGCGCCGCCCGCAGTGCCCTAAATGTCCTCGCGCGGTTCATCGTTTTCCTTTCCGTCTTCGGCTTCGACGGGCTCGACCCAGATGGCCGCCACGTCGGTCGCGTCGCCGACGTAAAGAACAACGTTGTAACCCGGGTCCATTATCCGGATTTCGTGGACGACGAGGTCCGCCTGTGTAGCCAGCGCATCGAGCCCCAGGGGAAACTCCGTCGGCCGCAGCACCGCCGTCAGACTCAGCGCCACGAGGACCGAGGCGGCGAGCGCACCGGCCACGTGGGCGACCACGGTGAAGCGCGGCCGGCGCTTCTTCGGACGAGCCTTCAGAACGGAGATGGACGGTGGCCGCAGCGGCGGCGGGGCAACCCGAGGCGTTGGCTCCGGCGGCGCGGCCGCTTCGGCGCCCCGCCTGGCGGGTTCCTGCGGCTCGGCGGGGCTTTCGTCCGGCCGTTCGTCGAGGGAATCGATGCGACTTCGGGTCTTGAGGGTCGCGTGCTCTTTGGCCCCCAGTTCGGCGCGCAGGCGCTTCGCCATAGCGGTCCACTTCCCGTCGGGAACCGGCGGCGGGGCGTACGACTCGATCACGCGCCGCACGCGCTGCTGATCCGCGACGAGTTCCCGGCAACGGCCGCACGTCGCAAGGTGCGACTCGACCGCGGAGCGCTCCAGGGGCGAAAGTTCCCCGTCGGCGTAACCGGCCAGCATCGTTTTGACTTCGTCGCAATCCATCTTGCCGTTACCCAATTTCCGAGGCCAGGAGTTCCCGGAGCCGCCGGCGCGCGTTGAAGATGCGACTCATGACGGTTCCGATTGAGATGCCGAGCACGTCCGCGACCTCTTTATACGACATCCCTTCGATCGCATGGAGGACGAGGGCGGCACGGTTCTTTTCCGAGATATTCATCAAGGTCTTGTCGATGGCCTCCTTCAGGTCGCCGGCGGCGGCTTCCTCGGGCGGCGAGTGCTCGCGGTTGCCCGTTGCGGCTGGTTCGATGCCCGCCTCCGTGTCGAGGCTTCCGGCCGCCCGCACCGCCCGCCACCGACGGTAATCCAGTGCCGCGTGTGTCACAATCCGATACAGCCACGTCCTGAACGTTGACTGCCCTCGGAACCCCGAGATGCCCCGCAAGACGTGGATGAACGCCTCCTGAACCGCGTCGAGGGCGTCCTCGCTGTTTCCGAGCAGGCGAAAGGCGATTCCGTAGGCCGCGTCGCGATGCCGGCGGAAGAGTTCGTCGAGGGCCCGCGAGTCGCCCGCTCCGAGGCGCTCAACGAGTTCGGCGTCGCGCTCGTCCAGGGCGCGTCGCGCGGCCTCAGCCGCTTCGGCCTGCTCCTTCTCGTCATTCATTGGACGCTTCCGGGAAACTTCTATTCAGGGCGCCGAGGGTGATTGTAGCCGGGCCGGAGACCTCTTGGAAGCCTTTTCGGAGGAGCGTTTCAGGAGAACAGCGCCAGGAGCCGGGCGCCGAGACCCAAATAGATGAGCGTTCCGAGGATGTCGTTCAAGGACGTGACGAACGGCCCGCTTGCCAGGGCCGGGTCCACCCCGACCCTGTGGCACCCCAGCGGAATCAGCGTTCCCGAAACGGCCGCGCTGATGATGCCGCAGAACATGCTGAAGGCGACGACCACAGCGAAACTGATCTGGTTATCGAAGAAGGCGTATCCGACGAAGCCGGAAATGATCCCGCACACCAGGCCGACCAGTGCCGCCACGGCGATTTCGTTGCCCAGAATCCCCAGAGTCCGGTAGGAGCGAACGTCGCCTGTCGCGAGGCCCCGAACCAAGACGGTGCTCGATTGAAGGCTGACGTTCCCGGCCATCTCGATCATCACCGGGAGGAAAAGCAGCAGGGCCGTCGGTCCGACCGGGTCGTGTCCGAGCCAGCGGATGATCTGGCCGGTCAGGAATCCCGTTCCAAGGGTGGGAATCAGCCACGGCAATCGGAGCATCGCCCGCTGCCAGACGGGCTGGTGCAGCGGGTCGGTGGCGAACGTGCCGGCCAGGCGGTACATATCCTCGGCGGCTTCGTCGGCGGCGGCATCGAGCGCATCGTCCACCGTGACAATGCCGCGAATCACGCCAGCCGCAGCATCGACCACCGGCACCGACAGCAGGTCATACCGCCGGACGACTTCGGCCACCTCCTCCCGGTCCATGCCGGTCGGCACCGCGTGGACATCGGGGTCCATGATCCGTTCGACCGGCGTGTCGGGCGGGGAGAAGACCAGTTTGGCCAGCGGGACGCGTCCGACGGGCCGACCGGCGTCGTCCGTCACGTAGAGATAATCGCGGTGAGCGGTGTCCGGACCGCCGCGAGCAAGGCCGATGGCGTCCTGGACGCTCGTGCCGCGAGGCAGATTGACGAACTCCGTGGTCATCAGACCGCCGGCCGTGTCGGGCGCGTAGGCCAGGAGCGACTCGACCTCCGAGCGGTCCTCGACGGCCTTGAGGGCCTCGCGGGCCTCCTCGGGCTCCAGTTCTCCGATGACGTCGGCGGCCTGGTCGGGTTCGAGTTCCGCCATCGCCTGCCGCAGGTGCTCGGGCCGGGTCAACTCGATGATGTCTTCGCGGCTTTCGGCGTTGAGTTCCACGAGGACGTCGGCGGAGGTTTCGGCGTCCAGAAGCGAGAAAACCTCGGCCTTGGCCTCCGGCCGGAGGACGGCCAGGAGATCGGCGATGTCGCTCGGGTGCTCCTCGGCGAGGCGGCGCGCGAGTTCCTCGCGCTGCCCGCTCTCGAGCAGTGCCTCGACGGTGTCCGCTTGCTGCGGGTCGAGCGGTGTCCGACCGCTGGGTTCGCGCATGGCGCCGCTACTCCAATTCCGGTCCACATCGTGTGAGCGCCCTGAAGTTTAGGGCGAAGGGGCCGCCCGGTCAACATTCT
>DATLBA010000033.1:0-4626 GCA_035527275.1 Phycisphaerae bacterium | reverse complement strand
CCTTCGGGCACACCATGCCGGGCCGGACGATGCGCGACCGGAACGCACACGGCTTGGTCGTCAGCATCCGCTTCAAGAAACACGCCTCCTCGTCACACGCCACGCACGCCGCCCGCCGCGCCGCCACGAAGGCCGGTTCGGGCTTCACCACCTTCGGTTCTCTCGCCGTGGGCTCATAGCCCCACTCGTACCCGCGCGGGCACGGCCAGTCCACTTCCATCACGTTAAACAATTCTGCTGTTTGCTCTCGCCAAGCCCGACCGCCTTCCAAGTCTCGGCAGAGGCGACAGACCAAGCCGCTCACACACCAAGGCATGCGAAGCGGTTTCTTCTTATCAACTGAGGACGACGTGAGCATAGCAGTCCTCGCATCCCCCCCAGGCAGGAACGTCAAACGACCCAACGAGTTTTCCACCGACGCATTCAAGGACCACGTTGAAAGGCACTCCTTCAAACCCGGCTCCCCCTATGTCACCGTGAACCGTGGCCAGCCAGTACCCGCTTCCCGAAAAGGGGTTGGAGGCATAAAGAGTCACTCGGTCCCAGGACACGCCTGGACGATTGCGTTCCCACCGCCAGTAACACCCCGGAGGATACACCCACCATGCTCCCCACACATAGGAGCCAGCCAGGTCTTTACACGTCTGGTCACAGGTACCGATGATAGTGACCACGGCGGTTGTTTCGCCCTTGGCATCATCGCATGGCTCGCACGGCTCGCAGCAGCACCCCGCTTGATGCCAGATGCCGGGCATTAGTCGCAACTCCCGTCCACCCCGTTCGCGTAGGAGAACCAAAACTCCGGGGCGCCGGTGATCCAGACCGGGCGGATCCAAACGACGTTCCCCACCGGACAGGGCTCAATCTCGAAGGTATAGTCGGCGGTGTCGAGGTTGGCGACGTCCACGCCGTTGCCCTGGACGCCGGCGGCGGTGTTCATGTCCTCGATGGAGTTGTAGGCCGTGTCCGTCCGGCCGTCCGTCACCGCCGCCCACCCGTCGTAGCCTGCGGTTTCCTTCCAGACCTCCTCGAACGTGTAGGTCCAGCGGTTGTCGCCGGCGGCGGCGTAGGCCGTGATGCGGCCCCAGAAGCCCGGCGCCGGGCCTTGCAGGCGCGGGCCGGCGGCCCGGCCGCGCGACGGCGGACCCTCGGCGCGGAAGCGCTGCGCCATGGCCCGCAAGAGGGCCACTTCCTCCGCCGTGAAAAGGACCAGGCTCTTGGCCACCTTATCCGGCCTCCTGGAAGGCCAGGCGCGTCGGCCCAGCCAGGATGATGTTGGCGACGGCCACGACGGCCGGGTCGTAGGCGATGCTGCCCGGATCGGTCGGGTCGATCCGCAGATTCGTCACCGCCCGGACAACCGTCGAGCGGGTCATGTCCACATCGGCCCCGCGGAGGTGCAGGTTCGTCAGCAGGCCGGACGACTCGGGATACACCTGGCCGCCGTCGGCATAGAGGTTCGGAATCGCCCCGGCCCCCTGGACGGTCAGCGTGCCGGCACGGTTGCGGACGAGCGTCGCCGCGCATCGCAGGACCAGGACGCCGCCGTCCTTGACGACCTCGGCCAGGCCCGTTACGCCCTCGCCGATGATAACCTCCGCGTCGCCGGTGCGGCCCGATTCCCACGATTCGAAGAGGTGTCCCAGAATGCTCGCCTCTCCCGGCTCGACCGCCACTCCGACGCGGCCGCGGCGGACATGCAGTTCGGTGTCCGGGTCGTCCGTCAGCAGGCGCACCGGCGGAAGGTTCGTCTCTTGCGGGTTGCCGGCGGTGTTGTAGACGAAAATGCGCGGGGCGGACCCGAACGAGCCCGAGGCGAAACCGCCGCCCGAACCGGAAACGAGATCGAGTTTGATCCGCGGGCTGCCGGACGGCGAACCGGGCCCATCGTGGCGGCCGATGTGGACCTCGCCGGCGGCGAGTTCCAGGTAGGCGGCAAGCGTGCCGATCAAGCCCGCGAACGACTGCTCGATGTGGACGCTCCGCAACTGGACGCCGACGAGGGCGCCGAGTTCGTCGTCCACATCCTGGCTCGATTCGCGGTAGTAGAGGTCGTCGGCGTCGGTCGGCAGGCCCGTGGGGCTGTAGTTCGGCCCCCATCCGGCCTCGCCCTCATGGCCCGCCACGTTGCCCAGCCAAAGTTTCGTCGCCATCTCAAGTCTCCTCTTCTGTCGGCCCGCGCAACATCTACAAACGGAGGCGGCTGAATGATTTTTCGGGGTGCATCTTGAACGACAACCGTTCCACCACCGCGCCCGGCGCCTTGGCCGTTCCGTCCTTGTTCAGCGCCGCCGGGCGGCTGAGGGGTTGCCCCTGGGCGTCGCGGATGAGTTGCCGCTCCCCGTCCACGAGTTGCTGGTAGCCGACGTTGAGCGGCTGAAGGTTCCACCCCGCCGAATCGAAAAGAAGTTCGTAGGTGACGCGGTCATAGGCAAAATCCCCCGCCCGCTGGCTTTGGGCGCTGATATTCCGGACGAGAACCGTGCCCTTCGCCCATCCGCGAAACGAGCCCGAATTGACGGCGCCCCGGCCGCCGCAAAACTCAGCCGCAAGGGCCGAATCGAAACGGGCCTCGTTGCGGCTGATGGAGAGGACCGGACGGGCAAAGGAGATTTCCGGCGCCGGGTCGAACGGTTCCCCGGCGCTATTGACCAGGGGCTTGCCGCCCAGGTCGGTGTCCACCTGCTGGGAGATCTGCTCAAAGCCCCACGAAACGTCGGCCGGCTGGTCCAGGGGGTTCGTGCTGTCGCCCGCTCCGCCTCCGCCGCCGGGCGTGTAGTATTCGGCGGTGACGCGCCAGAGAATTTGCCCCTTGCCGAGCGATTCGGGCACGATGCGGCGGCAAAAAGCGAACGGGTCGCCCGGATGCTTGTCGCCGCGGCGCGGAATGCCGGGGGCCTGACGGACGACAATGGCCGCCGTCTCCGGCGGATCGCGGCCGTCCAGAACGACCGTCCAGGAAAGGTTCGGGCTGCTGCCGGAGTCTATGTCGATCGGCGCGGTCGCCCGCGACGGTTCGAGTTTGACGTTCACCACGGCCATCGTCCGTCTCTCCTACCAGGGCAGGTTCGCCGACACGGTCGGCGTGGGGAAAAGTTTTCCCAGATCGCTGTGAATCTGCTCGAGGACGGTGAGTTGTTCCCCTCGCTGTTGTTCGGCCTTGCGGCCCTGGACCATCATCGGGTCGGAGCCGGGGGCGCGCTTGAGGAGCCGCTGTTCCATGAACTCCGGCCGGCCGGCGGCGCCAGTTTCAGCGACCGCCTCCTTGACCTCGTTGACCTTGGCCAGCCACTCGTCGGCCCCCGCCGCCATCGCATCCTCAACCTCGGCGGGCCAGGTCACCCAGGGTAAGGAGACATCTTCGCCGACCCTGGCGATCGCCTCTTTCAATTTGACAGCCGTTTCGACCATACTTGTGAGGACGGCGGCCTGTTCCTCCGTCAGGTCATACTGCTTCGTCCACAAGGCGACCTGCTGTTCCCCTTCGGTCGTCAGGCCCCTGGCAACATCCAATTGTCGGGACAGGGTACCGATGTCACCGACCAGTTTCGCACGAATGTCCTGCACCATCCCCATCTGCCCCGCCCGGAGATCCTCCGCCTTTTTCCGCAGGTCGTCCAACGTGTTCGCATAGGCCCGCGTGGCATCCGTCGTTTCCAGAATCCCCCGAAGAAGGCCCCCCTCTCGTATGTCGGTTGTGAGATAATTGAAATCTTTGACCTGAACGTTGACGGCCTGAAGCGCCTCCTCGAGGCGCTGGGCCGCGGCGGCCTGGGCGCCCTCTCCCGCGAATCGCTCAAGCCCCGCGCCCTTGATGGATTCCAGTGCGCGGACCCGCCCGACCGCCTCCGCCAGCCGACTCCAGGCGTCCGCCTGCTTTTCCGCCTCCATTCTCGCCTTGGTCAATTCCTTGGTGGTGTCCGGCGCGACAAGGTGCACGATGGCCAGGGCGCCTTCGCTCAGGGCCCATATCACTTCACCTATCCCTTCCTTCAGGTCGCCCCAGCGGTTTTTCAGTTGATCGATTTTTCCCCCCGCCGTCTCGGCTTCCCCCGCCGCCAACTGAAATGCATCGGCACCGATCCTCAGCAGTTCGTTAAACTTTTCCTGCGGGCTCAGCGTAAGTTCGAGAACAACACCGTAGCGTTTGAGTTGGGCCGTATCGCCAAGCGCCGCCCTGGCGACGAGGCGCATGGCGGCCGTCGTGTCGATTGAAAGTTGTTTCGACAGGCCGATAGCCGCCACCGTCGCCTTCTTGAGGGCATCACCGGAGAGGCGGCTCATCGCGGCAGCCATGCTCATCATCTGGAGCACGGCCTCGTCGCCGATGGTCGTCACGGACTGGATGCCGGCCGCGAAGGCCTGCATGTCGGGCATGGCGCGGGCGGCGTTGACGCCGATCATGGTGAGCGCATCGCTGAGGCTGCGGGCCGCCTTTTCCTGCTCGAAAAACGCCGAGAGGCTTGACCGCACAACCGAGATCAGCGAATAAACGGCCGCGATGGCCGACCCGATGCCCAGCCCGGTCAAAAGCGTCCGACCGATGCCTTTGAGGGTTCTCAGCCGCGCGGACAACTGCTGAACGCCGCCGCCGGCCTTTTTCAGGACCGCCGACGCCTCGTCTCG
>DATLBA010000032.1:0-5009 GCA_035527275.1 Phycisphaerae bacterium | reverse complement strand
CCCCGACCGCAAAGCGGGCCAGGAGATCCCCCTGGTGGCCCGCGTGCTCACCGTCGCCGACGCGCTGGACGCCCTGACCAGCCATCGGCCGTTCCGCAGCGAGATGGACCTCGATGCCGCACGCGACCGGATCCACCAACTTGCCGGCCAGCAGTTCGACCCGGACGTCGCCCAGGCCCTGCTGGACCTGCCTCTCGAGATGCTCGACGAGATCCGCGAGAGTTTCCGGTAGGCGCCGGCAAAAGCACAACAGCCTTCACCGCAGAGACCGCAGCCGCCAGGCCTCGCGGCCTGTCGAGCCCGCGGGAGTACGCAGAGAACTGCAGGACCTGGGGAACGGCAAAGCAGCCCCGCTACAAGACCCGCGCCGGTGTCGTTCCGTAGTCGTTCTGGTGTTACCCAATCCTCCCCTCTGCGGTCTCAGCGTTCTCTGCGTTGAAGGCTGTGCTGTTTCTGGCGCGGGGGCGTCCGCCGTCGCCAAGGCTATGGCGGACCAGTGGGAAAAATTCCAAAAGAATTTTTTTGGGGGACGGGCGAATTTTGGCGCGTTTTTTGGGGGGTCGCAACCGAGTTTCCAGAGCGCCAGGGGGGTTTTGGGGTGTGGAAAGGTCCGTTTGGGGTGCAAAACGTCCCGTTTTCACGCGATTATGGCCCCGATTTGGCCCGAAAATGGGCGACAACCGCCCCGGTTTTGCCTCGCAAAACCCTCGTTTTAGCGACTATGCTATGGAGCGCGGTTGATGGTATGGCCGTTTTTCCGCGAAGTTTGGCACGGGATTTGCATGCCGGGTGTGGTTTCAACGCAGAGGCCTACCCTGAGTCCCGGCGCGCCGGGATCGAACGGGACGCCGAGGGAGGATTGGGGGGACAGCAGACTTTGGACCCGCCTTCGCCCTTTGGGCTTCGTCGGGCAGGCTCGGGACTTTGGACCGCCTCGTGTGGCGCGGCGCTGGAGATGGATGACGGCTTGCGGCTGCGAACCGTCGAGGCGTCACGAACGGTCTCGGCCGACAGCATCTCGACGTCTCGGCGCTTGACAGGTACTTGGAGGCGGCTTAGAGTAACGTCCGGCCCGCGCGGAAGGCGGGCCGGATGAGGCTTCGGATACAGGTCGCGCCGAAACCCAAACCTGCCCGCCTCAGGCGGGTTTCCACCCACTTCCGGGACGCGACCCTGGCTATACGTCGCCTACGATTGCGGCACGCCCAACCCGCGCCTGGTGCGGGTGATAGAAGCGGCGGTAGAATGACCGGCATACCACCTGCGTGGTGTGGCCTTCTTGAAGGAGCAGCCAGATGACAGACCAGGAACTCGAAGCATTGATGGCTGACTTGGAGTCTGATCGGACGGAGCGTAAGGAGGGGATATCAGATGGTGACAGAATACGGCAGACTATCTGCGCCTTCGCCAACGATCTCCCCGATCACCGCCAGGCGGGGGTTCTGTTTGTTGGGGTTGATGATCGGGGCAATCCGGTCGGATTGCATCTGACCGACCAGTTGCTCCTGACGCTCTCGTCCATGCGGTCAGACGGGAACATCCTGCCGTTTCCCTCAATGACGGTGCAGAAGCATAATCTAAAGGGGCAAGACGTGGCGGTGGTTGTGGTGCTTCCTTCCGATGCGCCACCGGTCAAGTTCAAGGGAACCGTCTGGATTCGCGTGGGTCCGCGCCGCGGCATTGCCAGTCCCGACGATGAGCGAGTGCTGAACGAGAAACGTCGGTTTAGGGATTTACCCGCCGATATACGGCCGTTGGATTCCGCTCGACTGGATGTACTGGACGATCTGGTGTTCCATCGCATGTACATTCCATCTGCCGTGTCAAGCGATGTCCTGGAGCAGAACCAGCGCAGTGTGGAGCATCAGCTCCTGGTGGCGAAGTTCGCGCATCCCGGGCCGCCGACATGTCCCACGGTCCTGGGGGTCCTGACAGTTGGCAAGAGTCCCACGGACTGGATTCCCGGCGCTTACATCCATTTTGTGCGCATCGACGGCACCACACTCTCGGACCCGGTGCAATCGGATCGCGAAGTGCGCGGCTCTTTGTCGGACATGCTGAGCGAACTCGATGAACTGATGAAAGTGAACATCCAGGCGACAGTGGACTTCACATCAGGATCGGTTGAGGTGCGCAAACCGGACTACCCATTGGTGGCGCTTCAGCAGATTACGCGGAACGCGGTGCTCCATCGCTCTTATGAGAACACAAATGCACCCGTACGCCTTTACTGGTACAAGGACCGAGTTGAGGTGCAGAATCCGGGCGGCCCGTTCGGTCAGGTCACGCGGGCAAATTTCGGACAGCCGGGCGCCTGCGACTATCGCAACCCCAACCTCGCTGCCGTCATGAAGGAACTCGGCTACGTACAGCGGTTTGGAATGGGTATCGCTATGGCTCGCGAGGCTATGGCCCGCAACGGTAATCCGCCGCCCGAGTTCCAAGTTGAGGCTGCGCACGTCGCGGTCATTCTGAGGAGAATACCATGAGCACTCCGGTCATCGCGTTCTTCAACAACAAGGGCGGAGTCGGCAAGACGTCGATGGTCTACCACCTCTCGTGGATGTTCGCCGATCGCGGCCTCCGTGTGATCGCCGCCGACCTCGATCCGCAAGGCAACCTAACCGCGGCCTTTCTTGATGAGGATCGGCTTGAACAGGTCATGCAAAGCAACGGTCATTCCTTGACAATCTACGGAATTGTCCAGCCGCTGAAAGACGGCGAAGGGGATATTGCTAATCCACATGTCGAGATCATCAACGAGCGCCTGGGCCTCATTCTGGGCGATATGGCCCTTTCGACATTTGAAGACGATCTCTCGGAGCAATGGCCCAAGTGCATGGACGGCGTTCCGCGAGCATTTCGAGTGATCTCGGCCTTCTGGAGAATTCTCCAGGGGGCTGCCGGCGCTCACAGGGCAGATGTGATCTTGGTCGACCTTGGCCCGAACCTCGGCGCTATTAACCGTGCAGCGCTGGTTGCCTCCGATTTCGTCGTCATTCCCCTAGGGCCGGATCTGTTCTCAATTCAAGGCCTCAAAAACCTAGGTCCTGCTCTTCGCCGCTGGCGTGAGCAATGGAAGGAACGCGTTGCCAAGAACCCCATCGAAGATCTCGACCTGCCCCCTGGGAGCATTCAACCCTTGGGCTACATGGTTCTGCGACACTCGATCCGACTCGACCGTCCAGTCAAAGCCTTTGATCGTTGGATCGCACGCATGCCCTCCACCTATGCCCAGGCCGTGATCCAACAGCCGATGGACCAGTCTATCACAGTCGACACCGACCCGAACTGCATCGCCAAACTAAAGGACTACCGCAGCCTGATGCCCCTTGCCCAGGAAGCCCGCAAGCCCATGTTCTTCCTCAAGGCCGCCGATGGCGCACTGGGGGCCCACGCGAACGCCGTAGCGGAGGCCTACAAGGACTTCCTTGCGGTTGCCCAGGGGATTGCCAAACGCGCAGGAATCAAGGCGCCATGACTGACTTCCCCGTCTCAAAGGTGCATTGGGGACATCCATAACCGTGCCCTGTTCCGCCTTCGTCCTTCCGTCTTCGCCCGTTGGGCTACGCCGGACAAGAGCGAAAGCCCGCCACGGCGGGTAAACATGGTACCCGGTGCGCGCCCGAAGGCGGCGCGCCCACGCGCACGCTTTCGCAAGCGAAAGCGTGGCACCCGCGCGTCACCCTCACCCCTTCCCTCTCCCGTCGAGGGAGAGGGAACGGCGTAACGCGCGGGGTTCAGCGCTTGACTTGGCGCGCGGGGGGGCTTTACACTTGTTCGACTCGCAGGCACGGCGACTCTTCCTGGGCAGGCCGCTGAAAAAGTCTGGAAAAGGGGACAGGCACCTTTTCCCACGGAAAAGGAGACACGGAAAAGGGGACACGGAAAAGGGGACACGGAAAAGGGGACACGGAAAAGGGGACAGGCACCTTTTCCTAACGGCCGGAAAAGGAGCCAGTCCCCTTTTCCGGAGCCAGTCCCCTTTTCCGGAGCCAGTCCCCTTTTCCGGAGCTAGTCCCCTTTTCCGACCCGCCGCGCAAAGTGGCGCTGCAGTGCCAGGCGAGCGAACGGAAAGCGATGATGAAGACGCGCATCCTCATCGTATCCGAAACCGGCCCGAACGACCCGTCGAGCCGGCCACGGCTCGCCGCGGCGAGCCAGGGAGCCTCCCCGTCGAGAGCCTCTGGGTCTAGCGATGGGGCGAGCGACGGGTCGAACGACGACGCGGTGCGCGAAGCCGCCAACGCCCTCGCCGGCGGCCAGGTCATCGTCTTTCCGACGGAAACGGTGTACGGCATCGGGGCGAGCGCGGCGGACCCGCGTGCCATGGCCGAACTGGACCGCCTGAAGGGCCGCGCCCCCGACAAGCCCTATACCCTGCACCTCTCCGGCCCTGAGGAGGCCGAGCGCTATGCCGGCCACCTCTCGCCGCTGACCACGCGCCTTATCCGGAAGGCCTGGCCGGGACCGCTGGCGCTGGTCGTCCCTGACCGGCGCAAGGGGAACGCGCCTCGAACTCCGCTCGTCGAAGCGGGGATTTACTACGAGGGAACGGTGGGCCTGCGGTGTCCGAGCCATCCGGTCGGCCGGGCGATTCTGCTGGCCGCCGGGGTGCCTGTGGCGGCGTCGAGCGCAAACGCGGCCGGTCATCCCCCGCCCCACGAGGCCGGCCAGGCCCTCGCCGAGTTCGACGGCAAAGTGCCGCTCATCGTGGACGCAGGACCGACGCCCTACGCCCGGCCTTCAACGGTGGTCCGCATCCGCGAGGACGATTCCTTCGAAGTTTTGCGGGAGGGGGCGATTACAGCCCGGCGCGTAGCGCGTCTTGCGCGGACGCGCGTGCTGATGGTCTGCTCGGGCAACGTGTGTCGGAGCCCGATGGCGGCGGCGCTGGCGAAACGGATGCTGGCGGACCGTTTCGGCTGCGAGCCGGAGGAACTCCAGGATCGCGGCATCGAGGTGGCCAGTTGCGGGACGGGGGCGGTGGGCGGGGTTCCGGTGACCCG
>DATLBA010000031.1:0-3908 GCA_035527275.1 Phycisphaerae bacterium | reverse complement strand
TGTACGCGTTGCTGGGTGCCTTGCCGATCATCGTGGTGGTCGGCGGCGGGCTGGCGTTGGGCGCGACGGTGGCGATCCGCAAGGCCCAGGTTCGCATCCGCATGGCTTCCGAGACGAGCGAGGGCCTGCGGAAGGCCCGCGGGAACCCGGTTGTCCGGCTGCTCCTCCGGGTGGCGCTCGGCAAGAAAAGACCCTCCGACGAGGACATGGCGGCCTCGAGGCCGCTGCTGAGAAAAGGGCGGCTGGTGGCCGGCGGCATCATTCTGATTCTGGTCGTTGCCTTGCAGGCGCTGTTTCTGGACCGACTGGCCCGACAGAGCATCGAGGCCGCCGTCGCCCTGGCCACCGGCGCTGAGGTCAACGTCGGCAAGGCCGACCTTTCGCTCTTGTCGGGACGGCTCGTCGTCGAGAATCTCCAGGTGACCGATGCTGCGCGGCCGACGCATAACCAGGTCCAGGCCGACCGCATTGTTGCGGACGTGAGTCTGGCGGACCTTTTGGCGCGGCGGTTCGTCCTGGATTCGGTCGAATGCGACAACATGCAGTTGGACGTTCAGCGCGCCGTGCCCGGCCAAGTGTACCGCGAGCCGACGTCGAAGGAGCCGGTCCTGCCGCCCCTGGATGTCGGCGACCTTGGAAAGGTCAAGGCGTATTATGAACAGGCCAAGCGTCTGAACGAGAAGATCCAGAAACTCAAGGAGTTCCTTCAGTCGGACGAGTCCGCCAAGCAGGCGCCCTCGAAGGACGACCTGGAGGAGGAGGCCCGGCTGCGCGGCTACCTGAGGCTCTCGGCCCAGGAAAGCCTTGCGCGGCATCCGACGTGGGTCGTCCGCAACATGAAACTGACCGGCGTCAAGGTCCATCCGGACCTGCCGGGCGTCACGATCGAAGGGCACAACCTTTCGAGCCGCCCCTCGCTCTATCCGGAGAAGATGGAACTGAAGGTCTATCCCGAGGAGAACGTTCTGGAGGGCCTGAAGAAGGGACTCTTGGACAAGGGCCCGGGCGAGAGGGGCCTCCTGGACGGCGTGAAAGGGTTATTCGGCAAGGATTGACGGTCCTGACCGCGCGGCGCTGACCTATCCTTTGCCCGCCAGGCGTTGGGCGAGGTATCGGCCGGTGTAACTTTCGGCAACCTTCGCGACCTCTTCGGGTCGGCCCTGGGCGACGATCCGGCCACCGGCGTCGCCGCCCTCCGGCCCGAGGTCAATCACCCAGTCGGCGCACTTGATGACCTCGAAGTTGTGCTCGATGACCAGGACCGTGTTGCCCAGGTCCACGAGCCGCCCGAGGACGTCGAGCAGGCGTTGGATGTCGGCGAAATGCAGGCCGGTGGTCGGCTCGTCCAGGACGTAGAGCGTCGAGCCGGTCGAGCGCTTGCCGAGTTCGGCCGAGAGTTTCACGCGCTGGGCCTCGCCGCCCGAGAGCGTCGTCGAGCTTTGCCCCAGGGCGATGTACCCCAGGCCCACGGCCTCGAGCGTCTCGAGTTGCTCGACGATGCGCGGAAAGTTTTTGAAGAAAGCCCGCGCGTCGCCCACGCGCATCTCGAGGACGTCGGCGATGGTCTTCCCGCGGTAGGTAATCTCGAGCGTCTCCCTCGCGTACCGCGTGCCGTGACATTCGCTGCACGTCACGTACAGGTCGGGCAGGAAATGCATTTCGAGTTTCTTCACTCCCTGGCCTTGGCACGCCTCGCATCGGCCGCCCTTGACGTTGAAACTGAAACGGCTCGGCCCGTAGCCGCGCACCTTCGCCTCGCGCGTCTGGGCGAAAACCCGCCGGATGTGGTCGAAGACCTTTGTGTAGGTGGCGGCGTTGGAGCGCGGCGTGCGACCGATGGGGTTCTGGTCAATCTCGGTGACGCGGTCCACCCGCTCGACGCCCGAGAGGCGGCGATGGATGCCGCACGTCTCCCGGCTTCCGGTCAACTTCCGCCGAAGCGCCGGCGCCAGCGTCTGGGCCACCAGCGTGCTCTTTCCCGAGCCGCTCACGCCCGTCACGCACACGAAGCACCCCAGGGGAACGGCCACGGAGAGGTTCTTCAGATTATTCTCGCGCGCGCCGGAGATTCGGACGGCGCGGCGGCGGCTGGCGCGGCGGCGCTTCGGCGGGACCGCGATGCGTTCGTGCCCGGCCAGGTATCGCCCCGTGAGCGAGGCTGCGGAATCGGTAATCTCGGCGACAGAGCCCTCCGCGATGATCCGCCCGCCGTGCTCGCCGGCGCCCGGCCCCATGTCAAGCACATGGTCCGCCGCCCGGATCGTGTCCTCATCGTGCTCGACCACCAGGACGGTGTTGCCCAGATCGCGGAGGCGCAGAAGGGTGTCGAGCAGTCGCCGGTTGTCGCGGGCGTGCAGTCCGATGGTCGGCTCGTCCAGGACGTAGCAGACGCCCACCAGGCCGCTGCCGACCTGTGTGGCGAGGCGGATGCGCTGGGATTCGCCGCCCGCCAGCGAGTCGCTCCCGCGGTCGAGCGTGAGGTATTCCACGCCGACGCCGATCATGAACCGCAGGCGCCCCCGAATCTCCGCGAGGACCTGCCGCCCGATCTTCTCCTGCTCGCCCTCTAGACGCAGCCGCTCGAAGAACCCCGCCGCCTCGGTGACGCTCATCGCACAAACCTGATGGATCGCCTTGCCGCCGACCTTGACCGCCCGCGCCTCCGGCCGGAGCCTTGCCCCGTGGCAGGCCGGGCAGGGCTGCTCGCTCATGAACTGTTCCAGCCAGCGCTGGACGTTCGGACGCTGATTCTCTTCGGCCAGGCGCCGGAGGCTCGGCAGGACGCCTTCCCATTGCTCGGCTGCAGCGGCGCGGACCTTGGGGCGTGCGGCCGGTGAGCCGCCGTGCAGCAGCGTCTCGCGGACGCGCTTCGGCAGTTTGCGGAACGGCGTGTCGAGGTCCACGCCGAAATCGCGCACGAACCGGCCCAGAGCCTCCTCGTAGAACGCCTGGTATCGCCGCGGACCGCCTTTCCAGGGCGCCAGCGCCCCCCGGCCGAGTGGAAGGTCGGGGTCCGGCACGACGAGACCCGAGTCGAACTGGCGGACCGACCCCAGGCCGTGGCATGTCGGGCAGGCGCCGTACGGGCTGTTGAAACTGAAGAGCCGCGGCGAGAGTTCCTCGAAACTCAGGTTGCACCGCGCGCAGGCGTAGCGTTCGCTGTAGAGGGTGTTCTTCCAGTCCCGGCGCGCCGGGATTTCGTGGCTGATGACGACCAGACCGTCGCTCATCCTGAGGGCCGTCTCGACCGAATCCGCCAATCGGCTGCGGGCCGCCTCCTTGGCCACCAGCCGGTCCACGACGGCCTCGATGGTATGGCGGCGGCCTTTGGCAAGTCGCGGCACGTTCCTCAGTTCAACCATCTGGCCGTCCACACGGGCCCGCACGAAGCCGTCCGCCGCCACCCCGCGGAGGACCTCCTTGTGCTCGCCCCGCTGGCCGCGAACGAGCGGCGCCAGCACCATCAGGCGCGTCCCCTCCGCCAGACCGAGAACGCTCCGCACAATCGCCTCCGGGCGCTGCCGGCGAATCGGCCGCCCGCACTTCGGGCAGTGCGGCTCACCGACCCGCGCAAAGAGCAGCCGCAGGTAATCGTGAATCTCCGTGACGGTCGCCACGGTCGAACGCGGACTAAATCCGGCGCGACGCTGCTGGATGGCGATGGTGGGCGGCAGCCCCTCGATGGCGTCCACGTCCGGTTTTTCCATCTGCTGGAGGAATTGCCGCGCGTATGCCGACAGGCTCTCCACGTACCGCCGCTGGCCCTCGGCGTAGATGGTGTCGAAGGCGAGGCTCGATTTGCCGCTGCCCGACAGGCCCGTCACCACCACCAGTTTGTCGCGCGGAATCCGGACCGTCAGGTTCTTCAGGTTATGCTGGCGCGCGCCCTGGACGAGGATGAACTCATC
>DATLBA010000030.1:0-3322 GCA_035527275.1 Phycisphaerae bacterium | reverse complement strand
AGCGGCGGTGCGGTTTGGCACCTCGATGTCGGCCCAACACATCCTGGGGCTGGAGAAGGTCCCAAGGGTTCGGCTGTTCGCCGATTAAAGTGTTACGCGAGCTGGGTTCAGACCGGCGTGAGCCAGGTCGGTCCCTATCTTCCGTGGGCGGAGGATACTTGAGAGGGCGTTTCCCTAGTACGAGAGGACTGGGAGGCACGTGCCTAGGGTGTACCTGTTGTCGCGCCAGCGGCACCGCAGGGTAGCCAAGCACGGAAAGGCTAAACGCTGAAAGCATCTAAGCGTGAAGCCCTCCTCGAGACAAGGTATCCATGTCCCTTCGGGGACGAGAGGACCCTGGAAGACTACCAGGTTGATAGGCCGGGAGTGTAAGGATCGAAAGATCTTTAGCTGACCGGTACTAATGTCCGATTACTTGACCACAATAATTCTCGTCTCTCCGGTTCGTCCGTGGCCGCTGCAAGGCGGCTCCGTTCGCGGCCGGCGAGCAAGAAAGGTCACTCTCAGTACGCCATCCGTGCCAACCCACAGTGGGTTCCTCCACGCCTCTTTGCCCTATTCAGCCCGACCTGCTTGTGGGCCGTAGCCTCGTGCGAAGGCCCATAGCCGGGCCGTACGTTACCGCCCTTCGGGGCGCACACGCGCGGCGGCCAGCCACCGGCCGATCGCAGGTTTCATTAACGTTTAGCCGCGACCCGCAGGGGAGCGCGGCTGCTGTGCGGCATTCGACGCTCAGGTTTAGCCGTCGCCGATGCGGCGACGCTTTGACAATTGAATACTCGGCGCCTTGCTGGCGCCTCCGGATTTTCCGGTGGTCTTACGCGCGGGGCTACACCTCTTCCCATTCCGAACAGAGCCGTTAAGCCCGCTGCGGCCGATGGTAGTCCTTCGGGGCGAGAGTAGGTGGCTGCCGGGAATTATCTTTCAGGCCGGGCCTTCCTTCGGGAAGGCCCGGCGTTTTTTCGCCGATTGGCGCCGTTACTTGTCCGTGACTTCCACGACGGCCAGGAGCCCGTGCCCGCATCCGAGGCCGCGCGGCAGGGCGTACTCCAGGTTCCGCAGCACGCACGCCACCTGCGGACCCATGACACTGGCCCAAAAATCCACCACAGGAAATCGCGCCGCGTTTCGAAAAACCCACGCCAGCATCTTGAGTTCCTCCGAAAGGTCCGGGCGGGCCGATTCGATCAGCCGTTTGACTGCGGCGTTGTCCGATGCCGCCAGCGCCGCGTATGTGTCGACGACGATCATCCAATCCGCATGGTGTTGGCGGATTCGCTCGTGCGCCTCGGGACGGACGTCGCGCGAGTCGTCGAGGAATTCCAGGTCCACGCCCAGGTGGACCACATCGCCGCGGTAATCCCGCTCGAAGAGACAGTTGACGGCTCGCCGAATATCGCGCGGATGGCCGTTGAAAAGGCCCGTGTCCATGTGGCGGCCAACGAGGATCGAGCGGTCTTTGAGAACCGCGACGGCGGCGCACCGCCCGGTAGCGTGAGCGGCCTCGGCTACCAGGGCCTCGAGTTCCGCGGCGCTCCAGTACGTGACAGGGAAATTCTCGATGCGCTCCGCCGTCCGCTCCTCGGGCCTCAAAAGGTACGCCATGTTGTAAGGCCGTTGCGCGAGGGCGTCCGCGGCCCAGTACGGCGGCCACTCCGGCGAAAAACGGCCGAAGAGATCATACACCAGGTAGGCCCGTCCGCGGGCGTGCTGCATGATCTGGTGGGTCAAAGCGGCCAGTTCCGCGTAGGTGATGTGCGACAGCGATGAGTACGAGGAAAAATAGATGTCGAACGGCGCTTCCTTCTCGAGGGGGAACCCGTCTCCCAGGTCCGCCTCCTCGAATCGCACGTTTGCGCGGCCGGGGTAATTGGCGCGTCCTCGTTCCACCATCGCCGGCGAGATGTCCACGCCCACGTACGCGGCGATCTGATCGTCCGAAAGCACGAAGTGCGTCGCCAGTCCCGCCGCCTTGGCGGGGATGGATATATGGGTGAGGAGTTCCAGCCCCTCGCCGCTTCCGGCTCCGAGGTCCACGATGCGCAGGGCGCCCTTCTCGGCCAGGAGCGACAGCCCGCAGACTGAGTTTGATGAAAATGTCTTCCCAGTATTTGCGGACGTTATCTTTCTTGCCGGCGATGCCTCCCTCATCGATGCCATAAAAACCCTGGCGGACGGCCGCTTCGTAGAATTCCGTTTTCAACATGGCGTGCCTCCTTTCTGCTGCTTCTGATCAGCCGACGTAAGAGGCCACTACGTGGGCGGCCGCCCAAATGGCCAGGCCGATAAGAAACACAATGGCGGCATAGCGGATCGCATCGCGCATCGTGGCGGGTTCGCCGGTTCCGGTCATGCCATGGAGGAAGCGGATGTCCACAAAACGCAGGGCGATAAGAGCCAGCGCAATGCCCCCGTAGATGCCGTCGGCTACGCCGAGTCGCCATCCGTGGCCTTGCGCGATGACGATGGCACTGAACGCCATCGCCCCGGGTCCCAAAAAGAAACACAGGACTCTCTGAGGTGCTCCCCATTGTCAAGACCAAAAAGTGCTCGGGTTAAGATAGTCTCACAGTCCGACGGTTGCTGGAACGGAAGGAGCCCGTAGGGCGACTGGAGTTCCAGCAACCGTCCGTGCCGCCGCGCGGTCCCGTTCGCCTCCTGCCCGCCCCTCGTACACCTCCGCCGGTGTACGGTAGTCCAGCGCCTGATGTAGCCGCTGCTCGTTGTAGAACCGGAAGTACGCCCGAAGTCCCTCGCGTGCCTCGCGGGGGTCGGCGTAGTCCTTCAGATAGACCTCCTCGTACTTCACCGTCCGCCACAGGCGCTCCGAGAAGATGTTGTCGAACACCCGCCCGCGCCCGTCCATGCTGATCGCGATCCCCCGCGACTCCAGGATCCCCGTGAACCCCTCGCTCGTGAACTGGACGCCCTGGTCGGTGTTGAAGATCTCCGGTCGGCCCCGCGACAGGGCCTCTTCCAGCGCCCATACGCAGAACGCCGCATCCAGGCTCGAGGAGAGCGTCCAGGACAGCACGTGGCGGCTGTACCAGTCCATGATCGCCGCCAGGTACAGGAACCCGCGCCGCAGCCGGATGTACGTGATGTCCGCGCTCCACACCTGGTCCGGCCGCACAATCTCCACCCCGCGGAGCAGGTACGGATAGCGTTTGTGGCCTTCTCCCGGCACGCTCAGACGCTTCCTGGGATAGATGGCCTCCAGACCCATCAATCGCATCAGGCGCCGCACCCGCTTGACGTTGACCGCCGGGCCCTCCCGCGCCAGGTGCGCCGTCATCTTCCGCACGCCGTAGAACGGCCACGC
>DATLBA010000029.1:0-8003 GCA_035527275.1 Phycisphaerae bacterium | reverse complement strand
GCGAGGGACGCGATACACGTCGGACAAGGTAAGCCGGGAGGTAGGGTCATGCGATACGTCGTGAGGGTGGTGTTGGTGACGTCGGTGCTGGCAGGCCGGGCGTGGGCGCTGGAGCCGGCGACGGCGCAGCAAGAGCGGCTCTGGGAGATCCACAGCCTGCTGGAGGGCGGGCGATTCGTCGAGGCGATCGAGGCGGCGAGGCCGTTTGCCGCGAGCGTCAAGGACAAGGGCGTCAAGGCGGAGGCGACGGGCCTGTTGGCGACGGCGCTGCGGCGAAACGGGGATTGGGCGCTGGCGGCGAAGGCATACAAGGACCTGGCGGGCCTGGTGGAGAAGGGGTCGGACGAAGCGATCCGGGCGGAGGCGACGGCGGAGGTGCTGGCGGCGTCGCCGGGGGGCGTGTATCCGCCGCTGAAGAAGGAGGGCGCGGAGGAAAAGTCGCGGACACTCGTGCACGACGACGAGGTGACGGCCGCGCTGGCGGTGGTGGGAGAGGCGCGGGCGAAGCAATTGGGGGCGAAGGCGTGGGCGCTGAGGCGGTCGGCGACGCCGGCGGACGTGGTGGCGGCGCTGGAGGAGATCGCCGCGGCGTATCGCGAAGCGCGCGTGCTGGCGCCGCAGATGGGGTACGAGTCGGAGCGGGGGGCGGTGACGGCGGCGGCGGAGCGCCTGGAGAGCCTCTCGAACGAGGCGACGCCGAAGTTGCGGCAGAAGTTGCAGGAGTTCAACCAAGCGGCGGTGGGCCAGGGCGGCCTGAACAGCGGGCAACAGAAAGAGGCGCAGGAGTACAACGCCTTGTGCGTGAAGTCGGCGGAGACGGAGAACAAGTTCCGCGAGGTGATGAAGGACGTGGGCGGGGCGGGTTGGCCGGAGCGAGCGAAACTGGGGATGGCGAGCATGGGGCGGAACCGGGAATACGGGGTTCTGGCGTTGGGGTTTCATCGAGTGACGTTGATGCGTCGTGGGTTTGTGCGGTGAGCGCGGGCGGCGGGCAAATGGCGTGGTGGTGAGGATTCCCCGGGATTCGTCCCTAGGCGGGGACTCATCCCGGGGCGTTTGTTTGGGCGCGAAAGTGGGGGCGGTGAAAATTTGGGGCGGAGGGGTTGAAAGACCGATAGAGGATGGTATAGTAAGGTGCCGAGGCCGGCGTAGCTCAACGGTAGAGCACCGGTTTTGTAAACCGGGGGTTGGGAGTTCGAGCCTCCCCGCCGGCTCCAGGAAATGCAGAAGTCAGAATGCAGAACGCAGAATGAAAGGCGAAGGCGAGCGGTTGTCGCTCCCGTGCTGTTCGTTCCGCGTTCTGAATTCTGCATTCTGCGTTAAGGAAGGGGCAGGTGCCCGAGCGGCCAAAGGGAGCAGACTGTAAATCTGCCGGCTCAGCCTACGGAGGTTCGAATCCTCCCCTGCCCACCACGAAAGGACAGTAACTGAGTAACGGAGTGACTGAGTAACTGAGGAGGCACGGAAGGTTGTCGGCCGATGGGGCGGCCAGGGGACACAGAACCGCAGCGGCCGGCGTCGGGGCGGAAGGGCAAAACAAGAGTGGGGTTCGCTTTTTCAGAGGGTATTCAAGACGGCAACGGGCGGCCATGTGGGTGTTCTCAGGGAAAAGCGTTTACGGCCGCCTTCGTTACTCAGTTACTCAGTACACCGCCCCATTGAAGGGGTGCGGATAATCATGCGGCCAGGGCAAGTTGGCACTTCGCCATCACCTTGGCCACGGACTTTGTGGACCAGTTGAACGGATGAGCACGTTCATTCCAATGCGACACGAACGCCATCAATCGCTCCGACAACGCTGCCTTGTCGGCGAAGTCTGCGATGCCCAGCCGCTTGCGTGCAAGGATGCTGAACCACTGTTCCACCTGGTTCATCCACGAGCAGTGGACCGGCGGATGATGAAACACGAACCGCGGATGTTCGGCCAGCCAGGCCCGCACCTGCTTGCCTTTGTGCATGGGCAGGTTGTCCAGCACCAGATGGATCGTCGTGATGGTCGCGGGGACCTCGCGATCAATTTGTTCCAGGAAGGCGATGAACTCGACCTGCCGCTTGCGTTCGGCCGTGCGGGCATAGACCTTGCCCGTTCGCGTGTCGAAGGCGGCAAAAAGATTCAGGGCGCCCTTTCGCTGGTATTCATGTTCCACTCGCACGGGCAGGTCCGGCCGGGCCGGCAGCGTGGGGGAAATCCGCGTTCGTGGTTGAAGCGAAGTCTTCTCGTCCACGCACAAGACCACTTCGTGGTCGGCCAGCGGACGGGTGTACAGGTCCACGATGTGTTGAACACATGCGGCGAAGGCCGCATCACGCGGCACATCGGGCGACAGCCACAGGTGCTTCCGCCAGGGTTTGAGCCGGTGATGATTCAGGATGCGTCCGACGGTCTGCGGCGAAATGCCCGTCACCACCCCATCGGCCACCAGCTTGCGGGCCAACTCTTGGCAGTCCCACTGGGACAGCGATACGCCCAGTCTATCCGGCAACTCGCAGGCGATCTTGACCAAGTGAATCGCCACTTCGGGGGGAAAAGACCGGCTGACGGCCAGGTCGCTTCTTGTCGGCCAGCCCCCTCGGACCGTTCTGCAGGAAGCGTTTGGCCCACTTGCGGACGTGCCGCTCGGCGAGCCCCACTTGGCGGGCCGTGGCGGCGTAGCTTTGGCCGTCGGCCAGCAGCAGCATGGCCCAAGCCCGCTTGGCCAGCCCGACCGGCGTCTTCTGCGCCCGTAAGCAGGACAATAGTTCATCGCGTTGGGCATCGCTCATCCGTACGATCAATGCCGTCTTTCGTCCTTGCATGGCAACCTCCCTGTTTGCCTGATGCAAGGTTCTTCGGCAACCCGATTCTTCCTACATCAAACTTTTTCCGCACCCCTTCAATGGGGCGGTGTACTAAGTATACCACAAAAACGGCCAGCTGTCAAGTCGCGGAGGGCATCGGGGGCCCGGAACCCGCCCGCCAGGTCTCCCTAAGTGCCTTGTGCACAAAGAGTTGCGCTCTTCTGAAGCGGGCGAAAAATCTCAAATTTTCTGAGAACTTTCACAGAAATGGACCCAGACTCCTCCGGCACGGGGGTCGGGGGGCCTGGGACGCCCAAAAGGCGCAATGGAGTGCAAATGCGGACCCGAAAAAAACCCCTCGCCTAGACCTCCTTGGCGTCGATGAAAGGCATGAGGCGGCGGAGGGCCCGACCGACTTTCTCGACCGGGTGGTTCCGCTCGGCCGCTTCGAGGGCCTTGAACTTCTTGCCGCCGGCCCTGCACTCCTCGACCCATTCCTTGGCGAAAGAGCCGTCCTGAATGTCGGCCAGGAGTTTCTTCATCCGCTGGCGGACGGCCGCGTCGATCAGCACGTCGCCGCGCGTCAGGCCGCCGTACTCGGCCGTGTTCGAGACCGAGTACCACATGTACGACAGGCCGCCCTGCACCAGGAGTTTGACGATGAGGTTGAGTTCATGGAGGACCTCGAAGTAGGCGAGTTCCGGCTGGTATCCGGCCTCGACCAGCGTTTCGAATCCGGCCTTGATGAGGCTCGTCACGCCGCCGCACAGAACCGCCTGCTCGCCGAAGAGGTCCGTCTCGGTCTCCTCGGCATAGGTGGTTTCCAGGACCCCCGCGCGGGCGGCCCCGATGGCCTTGGCGTAGGCGAGGGCCACGGCGCGGGCCTTGCCGGAGGCGTCCTGGTGAACGGCGAAGAGGGCGGGGACGCCGGCCCCTTCGACGAACTGCTCGCGGACGGTGTGGCCGGGACCTTTCGGCGCGACCATGATGACATCCAGATTCTTGGCCGGCACGATTTGCTTAAAGTGGATGTTGAAACCGTGGCTGAACCCCAGCGCCTTGCCGGCCGCGAGCGCCGGCCCGATCTCCGCCTGATAGACCTTGCCCTGGATTTCGTCGGGGATGAGGATCTGGACCAGGTCGGCCTTCCCGGCGACCTCGGCGGCGGTGAGCGGCTTAAAACCGTGCTCGACGGCAAGGTCGTAGTTCGGCGTGCCTTTGACGTCGGCGACGAGGACCTCGATGCCGGAGTCGCGCAGGTTCTGGGCCTGGGCGTGGCCCTGACTTCCGTAGCCGACGATCCCCACCGTTTTTTCGAGGATCGGCTGAATGTCAATGTCGTCGTCGTGGTAGACCTTGGCCATGCGAGTCTCTCCTTGCTCTGCTCGTTACGAACCGCGGCCGAGGGCAATCCGCCCCGTCCGCGCGAGTTCCTTGATGCCGTACGGCTTCAGCAGGTCGATGAAGGCCTCGATCTTTTTTTCGGGCCCGGCGATTTCGATCGTCAGGTGCTTGGCGCCGATGTCCACGATCTTGCCGCGGAAGACGCTCGCCACCTCGAACACCTCGCCCCGCTTTTCCGGACGGACGCCGACCTTGATGAGCATCAGGTCGCGCTCGACGATGTCCTCGTCGGCGAAGTCGCTGACCTTGATGACGTCGACGATCTTGCCCAACTGCTTGCGGACCTGCTCCAGGACCGCGTCGTCGCCCCGGACGACGACGGTCATGCGGCTGCGGGCTGGGTCCTCGGTTTCGCCGACCGCCAGGCTGTCGATGTTAAATCCCCGGCCGGCAAACAGGCCGGCGATGTGCGCCAGGACCCCGGGCTTGTTCTCGACGATCGCGCTGATTATGTGCCTCATGGCCGCCGCTCCTGCCTCGCGTGCAGGGGCGGATTGTACCGTCGGGGCTCTGCCACAGCAAGCCCAAAGGCGCCCGCCCCTGCGGGGGGGTGACTGCATTTTCTGGCCGGCTCACCGGGAATTTCCAATAGGTCGCGTGAGCCACCAGCCGGGGGTGGCACTGGTGGCTTGTCCACCAGTGCGCGGCCCCGTGGCGATGCACTGGCGGGCAAGCCGCCAGTGCCACCCGAGACTTGGTGGACGTCTTAGTTGCCAGAAAAAGGTCACCTCTGCGGGGACTCCGCAGAGATTCTTGCCCAAGAAGGCCGCTCGTTCGCTACAATGAATTCAGAAAGGCCGGGGGAAAAACCTCGGCCAGGCGAACCGGTGAAATGGCTGCCCAAAGACAAGACGCAGCGCCGGACGAACCCCTCCGAGCGGCGGTCGTCGTGGCCCATCCCGACGACGAAACACTCTGGTGCGGCGGAACGATCCTGGCCCACCGCGACTGGCGGTGGACCGTCGTCTCCCTTTGCCGCGCCACCGACCCCGACCGTTCGCCGCGATTCTTCCAGACACTCGACGCGCTCGGCGCGACCGGCTCGATGGCCGCCCTCGACGACAGACCCGACCAGACGCCCCTCGAACCCCGAGACGTCGAGGAGACGATCCTGTCGCTCCTGCCGGAGGGGCGCGTGGACCTGGTCCTTTCGCACAGCCCGCTGGGGGAATACACGCGGCACCGGCGGCACGAGGCGGTCGGACGGGCGGTTCTGGAGTTGTGGTCGGCCGGCCGGCTGGCGGCCGACGCCGTCTGGGCGTTCGCCTACGACGACGCCGGCGGGGCCCGCTTGCCGACGGCCGTCCCCGGCGCGGACCGCGTGGAGGAACTTGCGGAACCCGTCTGGCGGGAGAAATACCGTATCATCACGGCGGTATACGGGTTCGGTCCGGAGAGTTTCGAGGCCCGCGCGACGCCGCGGACCGAAGCGTTCTGGTGCTTCGATTCGCCGGCGGCGGCGCGCCGGTGGATGAACGAAAAGGGGTTGGAACCATGAAGATCCTGGTGCTGTACGACTACCCGCCGTCGCCGGGAGGTCTGGCGACGCAGGGAGACCTCCTGTATCGGGGCCTGAAGGAACTGGGGGTGGATGTGGAGCCGGCCCCCTTCGAGTCGCCGCAGGAAAAAGAGTGGTACTACCGCTGGTTCGAGCCAGACGTTGTGATCGGCATCGGCTACTGGGGCCACGTGCCGCATCTGGTTCTCCATCCGCAGCGCTACGGCGCGGCGCCGGTGCCCTGGCTCGTCGCCGACGGTTATCTCGCGAACTACCACGAGGTGCTGGAGGCGCTCCCGCTGCTCCTCGTCACAAGCCAGTGGGTCAAAAAAGTGTACATGCGCGACGGCCTGAGCGGAAAGAATATCGAGATCCTCCCCGTCGGGTGCGACACGGACGCCTTCGTGCCGCGCGACCCGAAGGACCCGAAGGTCCTGGCGGTGCGCGAGACGCTGGGCGTTGCGCCGGACCAGGTGATGATTCTCACGGTGGGCGGCGACGCGGCCTCGAAAGGCGCCCAGGAAGTGATGCAGGCCCTCGCGATGATCGACAAGGAGGCGCCGGACTGGAAATACGTCTGCAAGGTCTGGCCCCAGCCGCGCACCGAGCAGCAGAACCTGTACGACCTCCAGATGGCGACGCACCTGGGCATCGAGAAAAACGTCGTCTACACCACGAGCCAAAACTCACGCAACTTCATGCCGTACCTCATCGCCGCCTGCGACATCTACGCCGCCCCCTCGCGGCTGGAAGGCTTCGGCATGCCCCAGGTCGAGGCCGGGGCGTGCGCCAAGCCCGTGGTCGGCATCAAGGCCATGGCCATGCTCGACACGCTGGTGCACGGCAAGACGGCGCTGCTGGCCCGCGTCGCCCAGGAAATCGTCATCCGCGAAACGACCGTCGGCGAAGAGTCAGGCCACAAGGAAGGCCACCGCATCGTCTTCAAGAAGCCGCGCACCGCCGATTACCGCGCCAGCGTCCACGACATCGCCGGGTTCCTGCTGAAACTCATGCAGGACGCGCACCTACGGCGCAAGATGGGCGACGCCGCCCGAAAACACGTCGCCGAACATTTCGATTACCGCGTCGTCGCCCGCCGACTCCTCGAAATCCTCTCCAGCCGATTGGGGCTCGAGTAACATGACCCCCGAACGCCACACAGACGCCGACGAGGCCAGAAACGCCGCCCTCGAAGTCCTCCGCCACAATGCCCACGGGCCCTGCCACGGACTCCCGCGGACGGCCGGATGGGGCTATCCGGAGCCTTACACGCGCGACCTCATGATCTCGGCGCTCGGGATGCTCGTCTCGGGGGATGACCGGCTCGTGGCGAGCGTCCGGCGCGTGTTGGAGACGCTGGCGAAAAACCAGACCCGCCTCGGCCACATCCCGTCGCTGGTCCACGACCCGGAAGACCGCGGGGCGAGCGACACGACGCCCCTGTTTCTCCTCGGCGTCGCAATCTATCGCCGCGCGGCGGGCGAACCGCGATTCCTCCGCGATGCCGTCCGAAAGGCCCTCCTCTGGATGGACTACCAGAGCCCGGCCGACCGCGTCCTCGTGGCCCACCTGCCGACCAGCGATTGGCGCGACGAGCAATGGGTGCTCGGCTACGGGCTGTTCGTCAACACGGTCGTCTACAGTTACCTGCGGTTCCACGGCGAGGAGGAAAAAGCAAAGACCGTCCGCCAACTCGCGGGCCGCTTCGCCGTCACCGCCGAGGCCCAGCACCGCCACGTCCACGAAGGCCTCGTGCTGCGGCACAAACCGTACTACGCCCTCTGGTCCTACAAGGTCCACCGCAGCGAGCGGTTCGACCTGCTGGGCAACAGCCTGGCGATTCTGTCGGGCCTCGCAAGGCCGTCGCGCGCCGAAGCGATGATCGCCTGGATCGAGCACGAGTGCGAAGCGCTGCGCGCGAGCGGACAACTGGCCCTCGACCTTCCGCCGAGCCTCTTTCCGTACATCCGGCCCGAGGACCCGGATTGGCGGCCGCGGTACAAGACGCACAATCCGCCCGGCGAGTATCACAACGGCGGCGTCTGGCCTTTCATCGGCGGCTTCTACGTGGCGGCGCTGGTGGCGGCGGGGAAGCACCGCCTGGCCCGCCAGAAACTCGCCGCCCTGGCCGACCTCGTCCGCCCGGCGCGCGAGGCCCGCGTCGCCTTCGGGTTCAACGAGTGGTTCCGCGCGCAGGACGGCTCGCCGCAGGGACAAGACTGGCAAACCTGGTCCGCCGCCATGTATCTTTACGCCCACGAATGCGTCGCGCGCGGGCGAACGCCTTTCTTCGACGAGATCCGCGAACCCAACGAGGAGGCTT
>DATLBA010000028.1:0-3048 GCA_035527275.1 Phycisphaerae bacterium | reverse complement strand
GCCCTGGGGTTTGCGGCGAGGGCGGCGATGAGTTTCGGCGGGGTGCAGCCGGGCGACTTCCGCCGCAACCTCCTCTACAACAAGGCCCGCGTCTTCGCCTTCGTCCTGGCGCTCGGCGAGGTGACCGACGAGTGGTACGCTACTGCCGCCGGAGCGATCAACTTCGGGTTCCCCACCATCGCCGACTCCGACATCCCCCAGATTCTTCCGACCGGCGTCTGCACCTACGAGCACGTCGTCTCGAACGTTCCGCATGCGGAAATCGTCGAGAAGGCCATCGAGGTGCGGGGGTTGAAGATCAAGATCGCCGAGGTCCCGATTCCGGTGGCGTTCAGCCCGGCGTTCGAGGGCGAACGCATCCGTAAAGAGGACATGCACGTGGAGTTCGGCGGGCAGCGGACGCCCGCGTTCGAGTGGCTCCGCAGCCTGCCGACCGACCGGGTGGAGGACGGCAAGGTGCAAGTGGTCGGCGCGGACATGGACTCGGTCAAGGAAGGCGGCAAACTGCCGCTCGGCGTCGTAGTCGAGGTGGCGGGACGCAAGATGCAGTCCGATTTTGAGCCCGTCCTCGAGCGGCAAATCCACACCTTCCTGAACCACGCCCAGGGCCTGTGGCACATGGGCCAGCGCGACATCATCTGGGTCCGCATCTCGAAGGACGCCTACAAGGCGGGGTTCCGTCTGGAGCATATCGGCAAGATCATTCATGCCATGCTCCACGAGCACTTCTCCAGCATCGTGGACAAGGTCCAGGTGCGGATCACTACCGACGAGGCAAAGGTCAAGGAACTCCAGCACGAGGCGCGGAAAGTGTTCGAGGAGCGGGACGCGCGCCTGGCCGGCATGACCGACGAGTCCGTGGACATCTTCTACTCGTGCACGCTGTGCCAGTCGTTCGCCCCGAACCACGTCTGCATCATCACGCCGCAGCGATCGGGCCTCTGCGGCGCGTACAACTGGCTCGACGGCCGGGCCGCCTACGAGATCAACCCCGCCGGGCCCAACCAGCCCATCCAGAAAGGCGCCCCCGTGGACACAAAACTGGGCCAGTGGGAACGCGTCAACCAGTTCATCCACGAAAAGAGCCAGGGCTCCATCGAGCGCATGAGCGCCTACTCGATGATCCAGGACCCGATGACCTCGTGCGGGTGCTTCGAGTGCATTTCGGCGATTCTGCCCTCGACGGGCGGCATCATGATCGCCCCGCGCGAGTTCCCGGACATGACGCCGTGCGGCATGAAGTTTTCGACGCTGGCCGGCACGGTGGGCGGCGGCCGGCAGACGCCCGGATTCGTCGGACACTCCAAGCATTACATCGTCAGCCCGAAGTTCATCAGCGCCGACGGCGGATTCGGGCGCATCGTCTGGATGCCCAAGGCCCTGAAGGAGGAACTCCACGACGCCCTGGTGGCCCGGGCCGACGAACTCGGCCTCGGCGGCGAAGCGTTCCTCGCGAAAATCGCCGACGAAACCGTCGCCACCACCGAGGAAGAGGTTGCCGCTCACCTCGCCAAGGTCGAGCACCCGGCGATGGCGATGGAGCCCATGTTCTAAACGGAGAAATGACGAAATCCGAAGTCCGAATGACGAGTCAATGACGAAACGGCAATGACGAATGCCTGCCCCGGCCGCCGGCGTTCGCCCTTCGTCATTCGCTCATTCGGATTTGATTCGTCATTCGGGTTTCATCATTCGGATTTCCTCGTCCGCAATTAAGGACAAAAGGTGGATTCCAACGGTCTCAAGCGTTAAACAATAGGTTCAGGAAAGGACCTGCTCGCCATGGCGCTCAGCGGACTCGACATTTTCAAGTTGTTGCCGAAGACGAACTGTAAGAAGTGCGGCATGCCGACGTGCCTGGCGTTTGCCATGGCCCTGGCCCAGAAGAAGGTCGCGCTGGACAAGTGTCCGGACGCGAGCCCGCAGGCCCGCGAAGCCCTGGCCGCCGCCGCCGCTCCGCCGATGCGCCTGGTGACGTTCGGCACGGGGGAGGCGGAGGCGAAGACCGGCGCCGAGACGGTCCTCTTTCGCCACGAGGAAAAGTTCCACAGCCCGACGGTACTGGCCGTCACGCTGCCCGACGACCTGGCGGCCGCGGACCTCAAGGCCCGCGCCGAAACCATCAAGGGCTTCGCCTTCGAGCGGATCGGCCAGGCCATGCCGATTGACGCCGTGGCCGTCCTGAACGCATCGGGCGACTCATCCAAGTTCGCCGCCGCCGCCGAGGCCGCCAAGGCGACTGGCAAGGCGATGATCCTCGTCTCCGAGAAGCCGGAGGCGATGAAGGCGGCCGTGGAGAAGGTGAAGGACGCTCGTCCCCTGCTCTGCGCCGCGACGGATGCGACGGCCGAGGCGATGGCCAAACTCGCCGCCGGCGCCAAATGCGCCCTCGTCGCCCGCGCTCCCGACGCCGAGGCCCTGGCCGCCCTCACCGAGAAACTCAAAAGCGCCGGCTGCGAGGACCTGGTCCTTTGGCTCGACGCGCCGAACGGCTGGGCGGAAATAACGGGACTTGCGCAAATCCGCAAACTCGCCCTCAAGAAAAACTTCCGGCCGCTCGGATACCCCGTCATCGCGTTTGCGACCGAGGGCGAGGGCGAGGCTCAGGCGACCCGGGCGGCGGCGCTGGTGGCCAAGTACGCCGGCATCGTCGTCGTCGGCACGGCGGAGCCCTGGGCGCTTCTGCCCATTCTGACGGCCCGGCAGAACCTCTACACGGACCCGCAGAAACCCGTCCAGGTCGAGCCGAAACTCTATCCCGTCGGCGAAGCCGGGCCGGACAGTCCGGTCATGTTCACGACGAACTTCTCGCTCACCTACTACACGGTCGAAAGCGACGTGGAGGCCAGCCGCATCCCTTCCTGGATCCTCTGCGTGGACACGGAAGGCACGAGCGTGCTGACGGCTTACTCGGGCGACAAGTTGAACGAGAAAACCGTCGCCAAGGCCATGAAGGCGGCCGACGTGGAGAACAAGGTCAAGCACCGCAAACTGATCATCCCGGGCTACGTGGCCGTCATGAGCGGAAAACTGGAAGAGGAGACCGGC
>DATLBA010000027.1:0-5628 GCA_035527275.1 Phycisphaerae bacterium | reverse complement strand
GCCGCGGAGATCCTTGTACGTCGGCATGACCTTTCCGACGGTCTTGCGTTTGCCGAGGATCTCCAGGACGTCGCCAATCGCGACCCCCAGTCTCGCCATGTCCGCCGGGTCCAGACGCGCAAACCCCCGGCCCAGGTCCTTTCCAAGCGCTTCGGTGACCTTGAGCCTGATCGCCGCCAGAGCCGCCTCTGCCATGCTGCTCATCCTCCTCGTGGTGTCTGCCTGGCCAGTTTGATCTCAAGGACGCCGTTGCGGCAACTATGGCTCATTTGCCCGGCGGAGAACGTGTCGGGCAGAAGCACTTCTTTCCGATACTTCATCTCGCCCCGCTCCGCGGCGATGATCAAAACATCGTCCTTAAGTTCCAGGTGGAGGTCTTCCTCGCCCACGCCGGGCATCTCGGCCACGGCGAGCACGTGGTCCCCCTCGTCAAAGACGTCCACCATGGGCTGTCGCACTTCGTGGACCGTCGCCTGGCCCGTCTCCTCGTCTTTGCGGACATTGCCGAAGGGCTCGATCTTGACGCCCTCGTCCCCGAGGCCGACCTTGACGTTGAAGCCGTAGATCCCCCGCAGCCTGTCGTCGGGGCCGCGGATCTCCCCGGTTTTGTGAAGTTCTTCGCCCCGTTCCGAGAGTTCGCCGAGTTTCTCTATAAAGGAACCCAATCCGTTCAGGAACCCTCCGAGCCCCATGAGTTGATCCTCCTCCCGAGATTTTTTCTTCCGACCCCTCTTCATTATTATCTCCTTTATGCTTGGCAAATACCATAATCCCGTATCTTCTTGCAGACAGTCTTATAGTCAACTTGAAGAATGCGGGCCGCTTGCGCCTTGTTCCCGCCCGTCTGCCGAAGGATGACTGTGAGAATCCTCCGCTCCGCGCGCACGACGACCCTCCGGACCGCCTCCTTGAGGGGAAGGTTTCCCTCGATCGGCTCGTCGGGGCCCGGGCCATCGAGACCCCCAGGGGCCGGCCCGTCCGAAAGGGCCAGGTGATGGGCCTCGATGACCGTGTCCGCCAGGAGCACCGCCCGGCGGACCACGTTCCGGAGTTCACGGACGTTTCCCGGCCATCGGCAGTTCAAGAGAAGGGCCACCGCGTCTTCGGAGAACCCTTGAACAGCCTTTTTCAGTTCCCGGTTCGTCATCTCGAGGAACCGTTCGGCGAGGAAGACAATGTCTTCCCCGCGCTCGCGCAACGGGGGGACCACCACGTTGAACTCGTTCAGGCGGTGGTAAAGGTCGTGCCGGAAGCCCCCGCCCTGGATCGACGAGGCCAGGTCCACGTTGGTGGCGGCGATCACCCGAATGTCCACGTCGATGGCCTTGGTGCCGCCTACACGCCAAACCTGCTTCTCCTGGAGGGCGCGGAGGAGTTTCGGCTGCATCTGCGTGGGCAGATTCGAGATTTCATCGAGAAACAACGTGCCCCCGGAGGCGATCTCAAACTTCCCCGGCCGCGTCCGGTCCGCCCCCGTGAAGGAGCCCTTCTCGTGCCCGAACAACTCGCCCTCCATCAGGGACTCTGGTATCGAGCCGCAGTCCACGGGCACAAACGGGCCGGAGGCTCGCGGACTCGTCCGGTGGATCGCCCGAGCCACGACTTCCTTGCCGGAACCCGTTTCCCCGAGGATCAGGACCGTGAAATCCGTCCGAGCCACTCGTGCGATGTCCGCATGAATCCTCTCCATCTGCTCGCACGATCCCAGGGTCTCCTCCGTCCAAGATTCAGGCTTCACCGCGCAGGCATACGTATCCTGCTGAAGTAAACTCCCGCTTCCCAGCGTCATGACCGTCCCCCTTTCACGCGGTTCAACTCAAAATCTCAGTTCTCCTTCTGCGCTCTGCCCGAGTCCCTCGCTGCGGGGATACCTGTCAGGGTGGGCCCCGTGCTCGCATCGCCCGGGGGGCCGTCAGCAAGGGGGGGGGGGGGGGGGGCATGGATGCATGTTGATATGGTCGTACCCGAATAGGTGGCTTGCCCCCATGGTGACAAACGGTCGCCCCAAGCCTGGGGGTTCGTTCGGGAAAGCGGCAAGCAACTGAGGAGATGTGCGGCCTCGGTTGAGTCCGAAGCCTCTCGGCCGACGCGCAACGGCGGAGCACTTGGCGCGGAAGACCACGTCCTGTCCCCATCCCGACATCCCAGTACAACTGCTATCCCAGTATGCTTGCTCAGGCTATCGGACTATCTAATCCGCAGACTTTAAAGATTTTTTGGCCTGTCGGGGAGTGTCGGACGTCGGGCCGGTAGGCGTACTGCTCGGCGGCGAGGTCCGCCTCACCGCCATTTTCTGTAAATCTTCTGCCGGGGGTTGCCGATACAGAGGCCGTCCCATCCCAGCGTAGGGGCCGCTTGCGTCCGCGAGGCGTCGGCGGCCCGTTTTTTCTCCGGTTTGCGGCAGGCGGCGGCAGGGGAGCAGCCGTTGGTGCACCACTTCCGCGTTCCTGTTCCACGCCAGGCGCGGGCAGGCACGAGCACGCCACGGCCAAAAAGGGGACGGGAGTATTTTGTGCGAAGCACCCGAAGGGCCGTTCCGGCAAAATACTCCCGTCCCCTTTTTGGCCCGAACAAGGGTTCACTTCCTCTGCCGTGCAGCCTCACGGGCCTCGTCGAGCCGCACCATCTGGACATCCGCAGGAAGATGGCCGACCAGCGAATGGAGCATCCCGAGAAACAAGAGGCCCGTTTCCCCCGCTCGAAGCGTCTGGCCGATCCGCTCAGCAATGTAACGATCCCGTTTCTCGAGAATACGTTTGCCGAGGTCGCTCTGGACCGACCGCTGGGTTCCCGCCCCGCGCGAGTCTGCTGAAACAAGAACCTGCTGGGCCAGTTCGTATTCTTCGAGAAGGAACTCGGGGGATTCCGTCCCGGTGATCTTCGCCCCTCTCTCCATCAAGTCCAGCAGGAGCCGATGGTTCTCGCTTCCGGCTTGCGCCAGATCTCTGACGATCTGCGGTTCGTGACCGCAGTTCGGCAAGCCGTCCTGATACAGCCGGACCTTACCATAATCGAGGGCGAGCGCTTTGACCCCCGCACAAATCTCTCTCCACATCCGGTCCACGGCCTGGACGTGCTGCCGCCATTTCGCCCGGCCCATCTTCCGGACATAGAGATTTCTGACCCGCTCTCTCATGTTCCCCAGGTCGGCCTGCGAATGGATGATCGGAACCCAGATCAAGGGTCTTTGGACGTTCTTTGGCATGGGTGTCAGCCTCTCGATTCGGGAATACGCCATTGCCCCCTGAAGGACAGGCATTGACAAAGCCGGCCGCATCCTCCCGCGGAGTCACCGGCAGTCGCCCGCCGCGAATAACTGGTCGCCCCGTCTCGGGGCCGCCTTGTCAACACGGACCGGGCCGACCAAGGCTCCCCTGGGAAGGCCGTCACCTCGGTAACCCCGCTCAGGCCGCGCAAGAACCGGCACGCCATACGGCCCAGCCCTATCGGTCGAACCGCTTCCTGACGCTCGCCAGGTCGAACTCCTCCGGGCCCCAGTCACCAAGCCACTCTCGGGTCTCCTCAAGATCCACGGCGTCAAAGTCGCTGGCATCAGCCAGGCCGAGCGCCGCAAGGCATCGCGCATACCCCCACACGCCGCCGCAGTCCTCCGGCGGAAAGGCCCGCGCGCCGCCGACCAGCCTCCGGGTGAACCGCTCCGGCATTTCGGCGACCTGCTTGAGTTCGACCCCGTGGTGCCAGCCGTCGCCGAAGTCGTAGACGTACAGGCACTTCGCGCCCTTGCGCGTGAAGTGCGATGCGAGCCTGACCTTGCCGACGTCGGGAGCGCGCTCCTCCTCGAGAGGATCCTCGTAAGGCACCGGGCGATGACCTTCCTGCCTTTGCTCTCGCGGAACTCGTAGAGGTGATAGTTCTCCCACCCGCAGGCGTCCTGGATGGCGCGGTGGAGGTCCTTGAAGGTCGCGGTGCCCTTCAGGAGGAACCGACGCCACATCCTGGGTTCGACGCCAAGAAGCGAGACTTCAATCTCGAGGTACTTGGGCACGGGCTACTCCTCCTCAAGCAGGTCCTCAATCTGGCTGATGCGGTCGTAGATTCGCTCCAGCCGTTGCTCGGTCCTCTTGTCCCCGGTGTGGTTCGCTTCGGCTGCGACGCTGCCTGCGAGAAGGTCAAGTTCATCGAGCGTCAACATGACGTTGTCCTCGCTCGGCGGGGTGTTTCGGATTCGGTCTTCGACCTCTTCGTCGACGAAGGTGAGCGCGTCAAGCAGCCATTTGCGTTCCGCGGCGGTCAGTTTCAACCCGACGGGCTGGCCGCGAGAGATGCGGATTCTCTTTGCCATGGAAAGTCACCTCTTCTCCGCCGTGAAAGCGGAATCGTCGCTGCGGTGGATGAAGATTCTGCCGACGAGCCTCCCAGGTGCTTCGAGCACCGCCCACCCCCGGCCGCAGCAGGGGTCCATCTCATCCCGGCCGTCCCAGGACCATTCGACCGCGGGCCTATTGTCCCGTTCGGTGAGGCGATGGTCAATGTCACCCGAGACCAGGCCGAACTGGAACTCACCGAGGCCGTCGGGCCGGAACTCGATGAACGCAGGCACTTCCATGTCGCAGGAATCGCGGTCCCACTGCTCCATCTCGGTGATGCGCCAGCGGCCGATGATCGGTGAACTGACCTTGCGGCCGGGCTTTCCGGGGCGATTGAGCACAGAGCACCACTTCCGCTCCCCCAATGTGGGACAGACTACCAAGGCTTCTGCCACTTGGCCACGCTTTCTTCTGCTGCACAAGGAAGGCGGGGCAACAACCTGTGTGCTCAGGTGCGCCCGGGCCCTCGGCGCTCCCTATTCCAAACAGGGCTGTGTGCGGGCGCCCGGACACAACCGGTCGTAAACCACTCCCATGGGGCGGTTGTCGCGACAACCGGAGCAGCGGTTTGTGCGCCTTCCTGCGGCTCCAGCGGCATTCGAGTTTCAACTGCAAGTGACGGCGGAAACTGTAATTAGAGTATTTGCAAGGACTTGCGCCGAGATGGGGAAGAAAATCAGGAAACCGCCGCTCTATCCTCCTGAGCTACGGGCGCATCTGCTCCGGTACTTGTACCAATTCCGGCCGCGTATGCAACCCCCCTTGGGATTCGAGGCGATGAGGGTGACCGGGCGGCCGCTCCGCCGACGCGATTTCACGCGGAAACCCGACCTTGCCGCGGCGCGGTACAATGGGCGCCGTCCGCGCGTACAGGATTGACAAGGCGGCGCGTGCTGGTTGAAAATGTCCGCATGAACTCCGAGACCGCTTATGAGTCCGATGCCGAGGCCCTGGTCCCCGGGAACCTTCAGGGACTGCGGGAGTTGGCGGCGCAATGGCACGTCGACCTTCAGGGGGACGAAGATGTTTCGATTCTCGGCCGTCCGGCGGCGGTCGGCGGCCTGACGGCCCCCAACGCCATGGCCATCCACCCGATGGAGGGTTGCGACGGCGATTCCCTCGGCCGACCCGGCGACCTGACCGTCCGCCGCTACGACCGGTTCGCCGCCGGCGGCGCGGGCCTGATCTGGGTCGAGGCGATCGCCGTCGTACCCGAAGGCCGGACAAACCCGCGCCACCTTTGGATCCACCCCGCCAGCGCCGAGAGTTTCAGGCTCCTGGTGGCGCGCATGAGGCGCAT
>DATLBA010000026.1:0-37271 GCA_035527275.1 Phycisphaerae bacterium | reverse complement strand
GCCAATCGCGACGCGGGCAAGGCCAACTTCATCGTCGCCGGCGAAAGTTACGGCCAGGGCTCGAGCCGCGAACATGCCGCCCTGTGCCCGCGGTTCCTCGGCGTGCGGGCGGTCCTGGCCAAGTCCATCGAGCGCATCCACCAGGCTAATCTGGTCAACTTCGGCATCCTGCCGCTCGTCTTCGCCGACCCGAACGACGCGGGCGGCATCGCACAGGGCGACGAACTGGAACTCGCTCGGCTGCGCACAGCCGTCGCCGAACGCGGCACGCTGACCGTCCGGAACCGGACGCAAGCGAAAACCTTCAACGTGCGCCTCCTCGTCTCGCCGCGCCAGCGGAAAATCCTTCTGGCGGGAAACCTGCTGAATCACGTCGCCAGTGACGCCAGCGGGAAATCCCTCTGGCGGGGAGCCTGCTGAATCACGTCGCCGGACGGGGGTTGTGGGCCGAGAACCGATGGACGGGCGCGCCATAAGGGAAACGGGCCACGCGGCCCACAGGAAAGGAACCTGAAATGACGGCCGAAGAACGCCTTGAGCGATTGGAGAATGAACTGGTCCGCGTGAAGCGCCGCAACCGATGGCTACTGGTCGGCGTGCTGTTGACCACGGGCGCATGGGTCGCATTTGCGGGCTTGTCCACCGTGGCGTGCTTCAAAGGAAGCGCGACCGCAGCGGCACGGACGGAAATCAAAGACCGCTTCCAACAGGCGGAGGAAGGTGGCAGGATACTCTGCGCCAATGCCTTCATCCTTGTGGACGATGACATGAGGACCCGCGCCGAACTGGCCATGTTTAAGGACGGGCCGTGGCTGAAGTTGTTCGACGAGAAGGGCGAGGCCCGCGCCGGGCTGGGCCTGTCTAAGGACGGGCTGGGGCTGGCCCTGTACGACGAGAAGGGCGAGGCCCGCGCTATGCTGTACGTATCCAAGGACCGGCCGCGGCTGGCATTGTGCGACGAGAAGGGCCAGGTCCGCGCTGGGCTGTCCCTGTCCAACCGCGGGCCGCTGCTGCAGTTGTGGGATGAGAACGGCAAGCTCCGCGTTGGGCTGAACCTGTTCAAGGACAGGTCGGGGCTACTGTTGTGCGACGAGAAGGGCCGCCTTATGCTGGGCCTGACCAAGACCAAGCACATGTCGGGGCTGACGTTGTGGGACGAGAAGGACCAGGGCCGCGCTGGGCTGATCCTGACCAAAGACGGGCCGTGGCTGAAGTTGCACGATGAGAAGGGCACGATCCGCGCTGGGCTGATCCTGACTAAGGACGGGCCGTGGTTGAAGTTGCTCGACGAGAAGGGCACGACCCGCGCGGGGCTGGGTGCTACCAGAATGACCACGCTGGGGGGAACGATTATCGTGGATCCGGAATCCTCCCTCATACTGTTTGACCCAAATGGCGAAGTGATCTGGCAAGCGCCATGAGGGGAGCAACGTTTACGCAAATGCCCAAAAGGATAACGATGGGGGGCATAGCAAAGGAGTAGCGATAATGAAGCAACAAGACAGACGGGAACTGAAGGAATGGGCGAGGGGGTTCAGGCTTCTTTCGGATCCGACGCGGCTGGGCATTCTGCGCCTACTCGCAGGCGGGCCGAAGAACGTGAAAGCGCTCTGCAAGGCGCTCGGGTTGCGGCAGCCAGCCGTCAGCCATCATCTGGGCTACCTGCGCGCGGGGCGGCTGGTGGACGGGACGCGCAAGGGCAGGTCCGTGACATACAGTATTGAAAAACGCGCTATCAAAGTCTTGAGTTCGGCTTGCTTAAAATTAACGCCGAAGTAGGAATGGGTGAGTAGGGAAAAATGCTTAGGAAGTTTTTCCGCATCATCGAGTGCTGATCTTCTCACCGCGTGAGGCGTACCTAATCTTGATTCTGCCTAGTATGACCTTCCCTCAAACCCCCCTAGTGCCCCTGAAATCCCTGATTTTCCCTCACCTACCCTTGCGAATCAGGGCATTCGGTCCGGGAGGCGACACCCCGCTCGCTCCGGCGATCCCGGCGCGCCGGGACCGCCGCGCCCTAGCACAAGGCCAGGTATGTCGCGAGCGTAATGATCAAAATCTTAATGCGTCTCACCATCGCAAAATAGTCCGCAAGAGCCGCGAAAGGCCTTCACCGACATATGAACTATACCACGAAAACGGGCAAAAGCAAATCCGGGCCACCAAATGTAAAGCCTGGTAAGCTAGGCGCTTAGGGCAACCCAAAACTCCGCCCAAGCCGGGCGAAATTCGGGCAAGCGGATAGTGGACTTTTCACTCCCGGGGCGTATAATGGCTCATTCACAGGCCCCGCGCGCGGCCCGGCGGGGCTCCGACGAGTACCCATTGGGAGACGAGAACGATGGAAGAAAAGGTGGCGGCTGTAATTGACGAAATCCGCCCGATGCTCCAGGCCCACGGCGGCGACATCCAATTGGTCAGCGTCGAGGAAGGCGTCGTCAAGGTCAAACTCCAGGGCGCCTGCGCCGGCTGCCCCGGCGCTTTGATGACCCTCAAAGCGGGCGTCGAACGCCGCATCAAGGAACAGGTCCCGGAAATCGAACGCGTCGAGAGCGTCCAGAGCCTATCCGAATAACCCGCTCGTCGCGAGGCTGAGCGAGAAGTTCGAGGCCAAGGCGGCAGGTCCAAAACGCCCGGAGGCGTGGCTGAAACGCCACGTCGAGGACGTTTTGGGCCGATCCCGAGGTACATCGGAACCGGCCTCGGACTTCGCAGCCAGCCGCAGTAGAGACCGGTTTTCGGATCGGCTCTTAAGCAACACAAGGCCTGCGCGTACCAAATCAGGGAAAGGAATCAGACGTGGCGTACGAGATTAACGACGAATGTGTCTCCTGTGGGTCCTGCGAGCCGGAATGCCCCGCGGAAGCCATCAGCGAAGGCGACGGCAAATACGTCATCGACGCCAAGAAGTGCACGGACTGCGGCACCTGCGTTGAAGTGTGTCCCGTGGACGCCATCAACCAGACCTGAAGGGGCCCGAAGACAACCATTCAGAAGAAAGCCAGGCTGCCCAGCCGGTCGCGGCGGGCAGCCGCTTTTTCGCCGGGAACCGATTAGTTCTACAACGCCGTCGCCAACCGGCTGAAGATCGGCGTGCCGTCATTCGCCACACCCCGGCGTTTTTTCTCTTGACGCCGGAGCCAGAAGCCGATAATCTTACAGTATGAAATTGCGCGGCGAGAACCCGGCTCTGGGCCTTAGGAGATAACCCCCCGGGGCCGTTGCGCGCTGAGTCGGAAATGACCAAGGCCTCGGGACGAATATCCCGGGGCCGCTTTGTTTTCCGGACCCGTCGTGCCGGGGGCGGGGCTGGAATCAAAGCCATTGCAACCGACGCAGGTTGTGTGATAGATAGGGGGAGAGTGGAGGAGAGCCATGGCCAAGAAAGCCGATAAACGGGTGCTCGTGTTCGACACGACGCTGCGCGACGGCGAACAGTCGCCCGGCGCGAGCATGAACCTGACCGAGAAACTCGAAGTCGCCCGGGCCCTTGAACTCCTCGGCGTGGACGTTATCGAAGCGGGTTTTCCGATCACCTCGCCGGACGATTTCGAGGCCGTCCGCGCAATTTCCCGCGAAGTCAAAAAACCCATCGTCGCGGGTCTGGCCCGCTGCGTCCCCAAGGACATCGACCGCGCCGCCGAGGCCGTGCGCGAGGCCCGCAAACCGCGCATCCACGTCTTCCTGGCGACCAGCCGCATCCACCGGAAATACAAGTTGCGAAAGGCGCGGAGCGAAATCCTCCGCCTGAGCGTCGAAGGCGTCGAGCGGGCCAAGCGGGCCGTCCAGGACGTCCAGTTCTCCCCGGAGGACGCGGCGCGCACCGAGCCCGATTTCCTCGCCTGCGTCGTCGAGGCCGTCATCGACGCCGGCGCCACGACCGTCAACATCCCCGACACGGTCGGGTGGGCCACGCCCGACGGTTTTCGCGCCCTGATTGAGGACCTCTTCGAGCGCGTGCCGAACATCGCCGAGGCGGTCGTGGCGGTCCATTGCCACGACGACCTGGGGATGGCGGAGGCGAACTCCCTGGCCGCCGTCCTGGCCGGCGCCCGCCAGGTCGAGTGCACCATCAATGGCATCGGCGAGCGGGCCGGCAACGCCGCACTCGAGGAAATCGTCATGGCCCTTCGAACCCGCCCCGAGGCGTTCGACGGCTGCTGGACAAACATCAAGACCGAGCGGCTCTATCCGATAAGCCGCCTCGTGAGCCGCGTCACCGGCCTCGTCGTCCAGCGCAACAAGGCCGTGGTCGGCGAGAACGCCTTTGCCCACGAGGCGGGCATCCACGCCGACGGAATCCTGAAAAAGCGGACCACCTACGAGATTATGGACCCGAGAACGGTCGGCCTGAAAACGAGCCGCCTGGTCCTCGGCAAACATAGCGGGCGCCACCAGTTCCGCGAGCGGCTGAAAGCCCTCGGCTATCGCATACCGCCCGAACAGATCGACCGCCTCTTCTTCGGGCCGTTCAAGGAACTGGCCGACCGCAAAAAGGAAGTCTTCGACGAGGATATCGAAGCCTTAGTCGAGACGGAACTCGTGACGGTTCCCGAAACGTGGCGGCTGATTGGCATCCAGGTGGCGACCGGCACGGGCGGCATGCCGACCGCCACCGTCGAACTCGAGCACGCCGGCAGGGGCGAGCGCATCCGCGACGCCGCCACAGGCGACGGACCCGTGGACGCCATCTTCCGGGCCATGGAACGCCTGACGGGCCTCTCACTGAAACTGATGGACTACCAGATCCGCTCCGTGACGGGCGGCAAAGAGGCGCAGGGCGAAGTCCGCCTCGAAGCCAAACATCGCGAGCGCACGATCTCGGGTCGCGGCGTCTCGACCGACATCCTCGAAGCCAGCGCCAAGGCGTACCTGAACGCCATCAACCGCGCCTTGAGCCGCCGGGGCGCGAAGAAGGCGCGCAGGCGGCGGGCACAATCCGCCGCAAAGAAATCAAAGGCAAAACCAAAAAAGAGGAAAACGAAAACGTCGAAACGGTAGCGCCGGTCGGCCGCCGCGCCTGGCCCCGTACGGCCGCGGCGCGCTGCGCCAACGAAAGGCATCAACATGGCTCAAACCAGCGTCAAAAAGGCCGTCCTGGCCTACTCGGGCGGTCTCGATACCTCGGTCATCCTGCCGTGGCTCCGCGAAACCTACGGCTGTGAGGTCGTCGCCTACGTGGCCGACCTGGGCCAGGGACCCGACGAACTCGATCGAATCGAGGAAAAGGCCGAAAAGAGCGGCGCCTGCGAGTGCATCGTCGAGGACCTGCGCGAGGAGTTCGTCACGGATTACCTCTGGCCCATGGTCAAGGCCGGGGCCGTTTACGAGGGCAAGTACCTACTCGGGACAAGCATCGCGCGGCCGCTGATCGCCTCCAAACAGGTCGAGGCCGCCCGCGCCACCGGCGCCGACGCCCTCGCCCACGGCGCCACAGGTAAAGGCAACGACCAGGTCCGCTTCGAGTTGACTTACATGGCGCTCGCGCCGGATCTGACGGTCCTGGCGCCCTGGCGCGACCCGCGATGGACTCTGACAAGCCGCGAGGCCGCCGTCGAATACGCCGAGGCCCACGGCATCCCGATCGCCCAGACCAAAAAGAGCATCTACAGCCGCGACCGAAACCTCTGGCACATCAGCCACGAAGGCGGCGAACTCGAAGACCCCGCCAATGAGCCGCGGCCCGAGGTCTTCGTCCTCTCGAAACCCGTCGAGGAAGCACCCGACAAAGCCGAATACGTCGAGGTCGAGTTCGACGCCGGCGCGCCGGTCGCCGTGGACGGGAAACGGCTTGGCCCCGTCGAGATTGTTGAGACGCTGAACTGTCTCGGCGGCAAGCACGGCATCGGGCAGGTGGACCTTGTGGAGAACCGGCTCGTGGGCATCAAGTCGCGCGGGCTTTACGAGACGCCCGGCGGAACGATTATCTATGCGGCCCATGCGGCGCTGGAAGCCCTGTGCCTCGACCGCGATACGTTGCATTATAAGCAAGGTGTGGCGCTGCGGTACGCGGAACTCGTGTATGACGGCCAGTGGTTCTCCCCGCTCCGCGAGGCGCTCGATGCCTTCGTGAACCGGACGCAGGAAAACGTCTCCGGCAAGGTGCGCCTGAAACTCTACAAGGGCAACGTCATCTACGCCGGTGCCACCTCGCCCCACAGCCTTTACAGCGAGGACCTGGCCAGTTTCGTCATGGGCGAATCCTACGACCCGGCCGACGCCACCGGCTTCATCCACCTGTTCGGTCTGCCGATGCAAGTACAGGGTCTGGCGCGGCGGAAAGGTGACTGAGCCCGTTCAGCGACCCGCCTTTGTCCCGACGCGCCGCAACTTCGGCGGGCGGAGGAGCAACATTGTCGAGGCAGCCATGAACCTTGTCCTCATCGGCTATCGCTGCACGGGTAAGACGACGATCGGCGAGATTCTCGCCGAGAGGTTGGGCCGGCCCCTCGTGGACACCGACACGCTCATTCAGGAGCGGGCCGGCCGAAGCATCAAGGAAATCGTCGCCGACGGCGGGTGGCCGGAGTTCCGCCGCCTGGAACGCGACGTAATCGCCGACGTGGCCGCGCGCGAGCGGCAAATCATCAGCGCCGGCGGCGGGGCGGTTCTGGATGAGGAAAACCGCAACGCCTTGCGGGCGAACGGGCGCGTCGTCCTCCTGACCGCCGGCCCGGAGGTGATTTGGGACCGCATGAAGGCCGACCCGAAGACGGCGGCCGAGCGGCCCGACCTGACCGACTCGGGCGGCATCGCCGAAATCCGGAACCTGCTGCGCCGGCGCCAGCCGACGTATCTGGCCGCCTGCCACTATGAAATTCAGACCGACCGCTTCTCGCCCGCCGAAACCGCCGGCCGCCTCCTCGCCTGGCTGAAAGCAAACCGCAACCTCTAAGAGCCTATCCGAATAACCCGCTCGTCGCGAGGCTGAGCGAGAAGTTCGAGGCCAAGGCGGCAGGTCCAAACGGGCGGAGGCGTGGTTGAAACGCCACGTCGAGGACGTTTTGGGCCGGTCCCGATCCCGGCGCGCCGGGATCGGGACCGGCCTCGGGCTTCGCCGCCAGCCGCAGGCGTTTGGCGCGCACACATTGCGCATGGCCGATATGTTGGCGGGCGATTTTGGGTGGGATTTGGGGGATTTTGGCCCGTTTTGGAGGCCAAATCGGACCTGTCGCTAGCGCCAAGGGGGTTTGAGGCCCGAAATGTTAAGATGGGCAAGGCGCTTTTGGGCGCTTTTTTCGACTTTTTTCGCGTTTTTGGTCGGAATTGGACCCGAATGGGCGCTTTTTGACCCTCTTTTTGCCCCCTACGCATGCCGATGTGATGATGCGCCTGCGGGCGATTTGCGCCGCCGGTTATGAGCATACGCTCAAAACGAGCGCCGCCCGTTTCCCCAAGGCCGCGGTCACGCTGCGCACGCACGCCTCCGCAGGATGCTGCGCAAGAATCGGGGGACCCAAGAGCGTCGTTTCACCTCTTCGACACCGCCGAGTACCACGCCTCACCGACTTCGGCGTGCTTCGAAAATACCCTTCCGACCCTCCATCCACCCTAGCGGAGCGCTAACTCAATATCGGTTGACCAGTATAGTGCTAACCCAATATCGCTGGACCAGCACTCCGGCCCGGACTGTCATTCGCTCGGGTGCTGCTTGGCAGGATCATCTTCGTGGAGGGTGCCGTCCATCGTCAGATAATACATATGAGTGAGCGCATCCTGCTCTTGTCTGTACACCTTTGCACGACCGCCGATGAACACCCCTGCCGTGTCAAATTGGGGGTCGACGACCATCTCTCCCGCGCGATTGATGTAGCCTTGCTTGCCTTCGAAGAGGTCCCCCACCGTCACCGCGGCGCGCCCTTCCGAGAACGGGCACGCCCAGGTGAACCGGGGTGGAATGACCATGCTTCCGGCCATATTCACGTACCCCCACCGGCCGGAATCCGCGTCACCCACCCGGACTGCCGCCAGACCCTCGGAGAATGGTTGGGCGTCGTCGAACTGGGGGGCAATGATCATCTTATTCCCGCTCGGGTCGAGGAAGCCGAACTTCTCGCCGTAGGGCATCGGCCAGGGCTCCTCCGGCACCTCGTGAGCCCGGAGGCGATTAAGCCTTTTGGGCTGCGGCTGGAAGCATTTCAGGATCAACGGATAGAGATACTTTCTAGCGACATCGCCCAACTCTCCGGGGAAAAGGAAATCGCCCGGTTCACCTTTAATGGAAACAGACAACCCGCCCGGACAGAGGCCCACGAGGCGGCGTTCGCCGTCTTCCGTTTGGGCAACCACTAGCAGTGTGGTTTTCCGTATGGCGCCTTCCGAGGTCCACGTCATGTCGGAGAAGAGCCGCTTCGTTGCCTCCCGACCCAGGGTGACGTGGTAGCCCCTGTTCCAGAGAAGTTTGGGGCCGGGGGCCCACCCGGCGTCCTCGCGGTCAGGATCGTAATTGTAGATTGTCACCGTGACAAATTGAGCCGGCGTGACGCCAGGCTGTGCCTCGTCACCCGCCTTGCACGAGAAAGCCGTGGCGCAACTGACCAAGATCAGCGCGGCGGCGCCCATGCGCCGCAGAAAGACCACGCAGGCTTTCAATCTGGCCTCCTTCTCCCGGCTCCCCCAGCCGTGGACCGGTGGGGGGCGTGCACCCCTATATATCGCCTTCCTCAATCTCAGGCAAGGGTATGAGTGCGCCGAGCGGCCCCGCGTCTTCGGCGTTTGAGCAGCAGCATCCAGTGGAAGCGCAGCGCCGCATCATTTCTTAGCCAGGACCTGTTGGCCGGGCATCGGTTCTTCGCCCGAATGGCCGGTACAATCCAGCGGCCCGGTTGGCCGGCAGGGCCCGAAACAGAATGCCGATCAGTTGAATCACGCCCACCGTGAGGCCGTCCTTTCCGGTTGGAAGGCCTCAATTGTAGCGGCGAAGAGCATTGCAGACAAGAGACGTAAGTGCTTGTAGAATAAGGCGGACGGAGTTTTCGGGAGGGACGGGGCGCGGCTATCGCTTGCCGGCTGTCAGCCCCGGCCACTTGTCGGTCCGGAATGGCACGGCGGGCAGGCTTTCCTTGTTATAGAGGTTGGCGTCGGGGTTGTCGGCCCAGCCGTAGCGGACCGCGACGGGCTTCGGCACTTCATCGCTCCAGACCACGACGGTGCCTTCTTCGACGCGGGCCTGAGCCCAGACGAACTTCCGGTCCTTGGCGGCGATGGCGAAGCCGCGCAGTTTTCCGCCGCGAGCCACTAGGCCGCCGCCGACGTGTTTGAAACGCAGGCGGGCCTGGCTCCCCTTGACGGTCATCCCGGCATACATCGGGCCGGAGTAGACGAGTTTCTGGCGATAGACGAGCGCCCTGGCTGCCAGGGCCAGCCGCCGGCCGACGTCCTGCTTGTTCCGCGGATGCATATCCTCCGCGTCACCGATGTCAATGGCGAGGGCCATGCCCGTGTTCGGAACGCGCAGGGCCATGGTCTGGGCCTCGCGGAGTTCGGCCCAGTCGCTCTCGCCCGGCTTGGCCTGCTGGCCCCCCCAGTTGGCCAGTTGGACAAAGAGGAACGGGAACGCCCCCTTCCCCCAACGCCGGCGCCAGTCGCGGATCAAGGCCGGAAAGAGGCGGCGATACTGGTACGCCCGGTCGGCGTTGGATTCGCCCTGGTACCAGAGCGCCCCGCGGATGCCGAACGGGATGAGCGGGTGGATCATCGAGTTATACAGCGTGGTCGGGCAGTTCGGGTTGTCCGGTCCCATCGGTTCGTTGGGTCGCGGCGGGCGCGTGGCCGGGTCGATAGGGTACTCCACCTTGAACTTCCAGGTACCGTTCAGCCGAATGGCCTCGCTCTCGGGACGGCCGACGGCGACCACGCACATCTCAGGGGCCGGTCCCATGAGCCCGCCGCCCATGAAGTGGTCGAACACGCGAACCGCGATCGTCGCCCGGCCTGCCTTGGCGAGCGTTCCCGGCACCGTGTACCGCCGCGGCGTCATCCACCAGTTCGGCGTCTCTATGCCGATGGCGCCGACCTGGGTGCCGTTGAAGTACGTCGTGTCGAAGTCGTCAATGGCCCCGAGCGAGAGGAGAAGGTCCTTGCCTTCCCACACCTTCGGGACCTTGATGTCGCGGCGATACCAGACCGCCCCTTCGCACGTTTCGTCGCTCATGTTGCGCCAGAGGCCCGGGGTGCCGATATCTATCCAGTGGCTCATCGAACAATCGGGTGCCGCCCACCCCATGCCGAACCCTTTGTTCCCCGGGTCCTTGAAGTAGACGAGTGACTCCCACTTTCGTAGCGCTTCATCGAAGGTCGGCTTTGCCTTCGCAAATTCCTCGGGCGGCAGGACATGGTCGCGCAGGTGGCGAAACTCGGCGTCGGCCTCGAGGGCCTCGCGGCTCATCCACGTCTCGCAGACCGTTCCGCCCCAGGACGCGTTGATGAGGCCCACCGGCACCTGGAGCGCCTTCTGGAGGTCGCGCCCGAAGAAGTAGGCCGCTGCCGCGAACAGCTCGACCGATTGCGGCGAACATTCCTGCCACGTCGCCGGCTGGATCAGGTCGTCCTGCCGGGTCGGGGCCGTCAGGCAGGCCACTGTGAACAGGCGGATTCGGGGATAGTTGGCCGCCTGGACCTCGGCCGGGCCGTTGGCGATGTCCCTGACCGCCATCTGCATGTTCGACTGGCCTGAGCAGACCCAGACCTCGCCGACTAGGATGTTCCGAAGCGTCCTCGTGGAGGAGCCCGTGACGGTCATCTCGTGCGGCCCGACGGCCTTCATCGGTCGCAGGCGGACCTTCCACCGCCCGTCGGCCCCGGTCTTGGCCGTCGCCTTCTGGCCGGCGATCGCCACCGTGACCCGCTGACCCGGCGCGTCCCAGCCCCACACGGGCGCCCGCATCCCCTGTTGCAGAACCATGTTGTCGCCAATGATGGACGGCAATCGCAGCCCCCTCTTCTCGCCACTTATCATCTTCGGACCTCTTCCCTAGGCATGATGTCGCCGGCGTTGGCAGCCGGCCGCCCGGCAGCCCCCACGTTACAGGCGGAGGATTATATCCCCGACGGGCCTTGTCCATAGTCTTTTCGCAGGGTTTTCGCCAGCCCGGCTTTACAAAAGACGCGCTTGATGTGGAACACCGCGGGTGCTTTTTTCTTGCACAGGGCCGCATTGTCGCCAGATTACTGATCGTGGGTCCGCCGGAGACGCAGGCGGGAGGGTCGGCGGCCCCCCGCGCGAGCGACCCGTCGCGCCTCGGATGAGGGGGATACCCCGAGCGTCTTGCCTCTGTTGCCGTCAATCTCGTTGACGAGGTTGTGGGTCCGGTCCTGGTCGAGGTCGTCGGCGTCAGTGTAGGTGCCGTCGCCGTTGGCATCGATCTGGTAATCCTCCCAGTTCCCCACCGGCGTCAGGTCCCAGGCCTCGCCGTACTCGCAGTCGGCCACGACGATCTCGTCCTTGTCGCCGTCGAGGTCGCCGCGATGGAACGCGGTGAGGCGGTTGAGATGATCGTAGGCGTAGAGTTCGTCGAGGTCGGCGCACCTTTTTTTTCAAGGTGACACAATGGTGTCACACGGTCTTGCAATTGTCTGACCTGGGTTTGCCGTCCAGCCGTTGAAGATGGTAGATTTGAGTGCAGCCTTTTTTCCCCCCTCGCTGGGGTGGATTGAGCGCCGGCCTGTGCCGGCGTTGGGAAGCGCCGGAGTTCTAAAGCCCCGGCGCTTCCTGTTCTTCGGACTCGGGCGCCCGAGGACGGCCGGCGCTTCGCCCTTCATTGCTTGACCCCCCTCCTTTCCTTTGGTAGTTTGCCTTAGGCTCCTACAAGAAGGAGGCGGCGTGTGAGCGAGGCGCTTGTCGGGTTAATCGGCGGAACGGGAATCGGTGAAGCCCTCACCGAGGGGTCCGAAGGCGATCGCGTGGAGGTCGATACGCCGTTCGGCAAATCGTCGGCCCCGATCCTCTTGACCCAGGTCGGCGGGCAGCGGGCGGCGGTGCTCGCGCGCCACGGCGAGGGGCATCGCTTCAATCCTTCCCACGTGCCGTATCGCGCGAACATCTTTGCCCTGAAGAAACTCGGCGTGACCCACATTCTGGCCTCCGGTGCGACCGGGAGCCTCCAGGAGATCATCCGGCCGCGCGACCTCGTCATCTGCGACCAGGTGATTGATAAGACGTTGCGTCCCGGGAAGACGTTCTTCGAGGAGATAGCCGTCCACGTCGAATTCGCCCAGCCGTTCTGCCCGGGCCTGCGCGACCTGCTGATCGAGTGCGGAAGGGGCCTCAAGACAACCGTCCACCCCCGGGGGACCTACGTCTGCATGGAAGGGCCGCAGTTCTCGACGCGGGCCGAAAGCCTTCTGCACCGCCGGTGGGGCGCGGACCTCATCGGCATGACCTGTATGCCGGAAGCGAAACTCGCGCGGGAGGCCGAAATCTGCTACGCCCTGATTGCCGTCCCGACCGACTACGACTGCTGGCGGCCGCACGAGCCGGACGAGAGGCCCGGAAACATCCTCGAGAGCATCCTTGCGAACGTGAAGGCCGGGACAGCCTTTGCGACGGAACTCATGAGACGTGCCATGCCGCGAATCGCCGAGACCGTCGGGCCGGAGTGCGGGTGCCGAAGCGCACTCGCGAGGGCCATCTGGACCGACCGCTCGGCCATCGACGCCGAAACCATCGAGCGCCTCGGGGCCCTGGTGGGCAAGTATCTGGCCTGAGGCGCGCCTCTACAGCGCAAACTCCGCCAGGTCCACAGCCTCGCCGCGGTCGATTGACGCCTGGACCGCACACGTAAGGGCAAAGGTCCGGACCGCGTCAGCGTAATTGCTCCGGATGGCCGACGCGTCGCCGGCCCGAACGGCCTCAACAAAGACCTCCGTGCCGCGCGCGTGCGGCGAAAACCCGCGCGGATTTCTGTAGGTCATCTGCTGGTCGGGCTGCTCGATGGTGACCTCGTCGCCGCCCAACCGGACGACGCCGCGGTCCGTCAAGGCGTCAATGCCGGCGTGGTACTCGATCGGGAGCATGCAGGCGCTCGTAAGGCTGGCGACGACGCCGCTGTCGAGTTGGATCGCGGCGACGCTCGCGTCATCGATTGAATAGTTTTCAACCTTCCTTCCCAGCACGCCGTGGAACCCCGCCGCGAAGACGCGCGTCGGTTCCGCGCCGGAAAGGTGGCGGACGAGGTCGAAAATGTGCGTGCTCTGCTCGATGACCTGGCCGCCGGACCCATCCCGTCGCCGCCACCACGCAACACCCGGCATGCCGCCGGCCCATGCCCCGACCAGCGCGGCCAGCGTGGCCTCGTCCAGGTAGGCCTTGGCCCGCTCGGTCGCGGGGCTGTAGCGCCAATGATACCCAACCGCCACCGTCAGGCCCGCGTCGTCAACGGCCCGTGCGATCGGCACGGCGGTGGGCCAATCGATGGCCACGGGCTTTTCGATAAACATCGGCAGTCCGCGCTCGACGGCCGCCTGCTCCATCTCGCCGTGAGCAAACGGTGGGACACAGATATAGAGGGCGTCGAGCGACTCGGCCTTGAGCATCGGTTGCCACTCGGCGTACGCTTTCGCCTCGTGTTCCTCGGCGGCCGCGCGGGCCCGGTCCCCGTTTGTGTCGCACACGGCAACAATGTCCACGTCGTCCATGCGCTCCAGCGCATTGCGATGGCCCCGGCTGACGCCGCCTACGCCGACAAATCCGATACGAATGGTCACAGATGTCCTCCCTTCTTAGAGCCTATCCTCAAACCGGTCTCTACTGCGGCTGGCTGCGAAGCCTCGCGACGAGCGGTTTATTCGGATAGGCTCTTAGGCTTCATCAGGCTTCCCGGTACGTTTTCTTGAGAAAGGCGAGCGTCTCGGCAAGCGCCCGCTCGGGCTCGTCGGCGGCGATGCCGCATTCGAGCGCCCCGTATCCGTCAAACCCCACGGCCTTGAGCGCCGCGAAATTGGCCTTGAAATCCAGGATGCCGGTGCCCGGTTCTTTGCGCGTGTTGTCCGCTAGGTGGGCGTGCTTCAGATGTTCGGCCACGGCGCGGAGAGCCGCGGGTGGATCGACCTCCTCGATATTCATGTGGAAAAAGTCGGCCATCAGTGCGATCCCCGGTGGGCATCCGGCGGCTTCGATGATCTCGGCAACCTGCTCCTGCCGGCTCAGGAATTGCGACTCGTACCGATTCAATGCTTCGAGCAGGACAAGGGCGCCGGCCTTTTCGGCGGCCTCGCCCATCCGCGGGAGCAACTTCAGCAACAGTTCACGGGCCAGTTCCTCCGGGGTGCGATAGGGCGAAAGGTCCGGCATGCGCGGGCGACCGAAGCACGGCACGAGAATCAAGCCGACCGCCCCGAGCCGACCAGCCCACGCCAGGAGCCGCCCGATGTCCCCGAGGGCCTGCTCGCGCTCGGCTGGATCGGGCGACAAGGGATTGCCGCTAAAGCCCACGATGGAACTGACCGGCACGCCCGTCGCCCGGCTGGCTTCGGCGACTCCGGGCATCGTCTCATCATAGTTCTGGCCGCCGGAGACCTCGATGCCGTCGTAACCCAGCCGCTTGGCGGCCTCGAACCGTGCCTGGACCGTCTCGCCCGGCAACATACTGAGCGCAACCGAAAATCGCATGGTTATCCCCTTCCCTAGAACGCCCATCGGAAATATACCAATCCCCCTTTAGCGGTCAACCCCTTTTTCCCATGATTGGAACCACCTCGGTTTTCTCGTAGCACGCTTCGACGTCGGTCGGATCGACCTCGCCGGCGCGGACCTGAAACGCGGCGGCGGTGCCGGTGGCGACGGCCCGCCGGAGACACTCGTCGGGTTCGCGCCCCCGCGCATGGGCGTTTACAAAGCCCGCCAGCAGCGCGTCACCGCAGCCCACTGTGTTCACAACCTTTCCCTGTTCCACCTGCGGCCGGGCGTGCCACGCGCCGTCGCGGCTGAAGAGGTACGCCCCTTCTTCACCGAGGGTTACGACAACCAGGTCAATGCGCCCAAGCAGGCTTTCGGCGGCGGCGCGGATGTGGTCGTCCGTCTGGGCCGGCCGGCCGACCATCTCGGCCAACTCCTGACGGTTCGGTTTGACCATCCAGAGGTCGCCGCCGCTGCGAACCGCCTCCAGCCCCGGCCCGCTGGAATCGACCGCCACGTGGGCGCCTTGGTCCCGGCACACTTCCACGAGGCGAGCGAAGGCGTCGGCCTCCATTCCGGGCGGCAGGCTTCCGGCAAACACCACGTAGCCGCTGCGCCCCGCCAGGATGCCCAACTTCTTTTTCATCCTCCCCAGGTCGTCTTCCGTCAAGGTGAAGCCCACATCGCGGATGTGCGTCTCGACGCCTCGGTTCGGGTCAATCAGTGTGATGTTCTCGCGCGTCGGGCCGTGGCCCTCGAACATCTCCACGCGAACGGGTGTCTTCTTAAAACTGCGCGCGAACCGGTCGCGGTCACCTTGGCCGACAAATCCTGTCAGGACGCACGGCGTATCGAGAATCCCCAGGAGCCGCGCTATGTTCACCGCTTTGCCGGCAGGCTGGACCGAGATAAGCCGGCCGCGCACGTGCCCGCCGATCTCCAGGTCCGGCACCTCGAGCGTCCGGTCGACGGCCGTGTTCAGCGACACCGAGATGATCGGAGGCAGTTCTTCCGGCATGATTACGCGCCGCTCGTTTGGTCGAATTCGTCGCCGCGAAACGTGGCGCCGAGGTATACGCGCTTGACTTCCGGGTTGTTGACGAGTTCCTGGCTCGTGCCGTGGTGGAAGACTTTACCCTCGTTGATGATGTAGGCGCGGTCCACGATGCTCAAGGTTGCGTGGACGTTGTGATCCGTCAGGAGCACGCCGATGCCGCGGCTTCTGAGGTTGCGGATGAAGCCCTGGATGTCGAAGATGGCGATAGGGTCCACGCCGGTGAATGGTTCGTCCAGAAGCATCAGACTGGGTCGCGTCACGAGCGCTCGGGCGATTTCCAGGCGCCGCCTCTCGCCGCCCGAGAGCGTCCGCGCGTGCTGATGGGCCAGGTGGGCCAGGCCGAAGTCCTGGAGCAACTCGGCCGCAATCGCCTCACGCTCCGTCTTCGACAGGTGCATCATCTCCAGGATGGCCAGCAGATTCTCCTCGACCGACAGCCGCTGGAAAACGCTCGGTTCCTGGGCCAGGTATCCCATTCCCCGCCGGGCCCGCTGGTACATTGGGAGGCGGCTGACGTCCTCGCCCTCGAAGATGGTGCGACCGGCGTCGGCGGGGATCATCCCGATCGTCACCTTGAAACTGGTGGTCTTGCCGGCGCCGTTCTTGCCGAGCAGGCCGACGATCTCGGCCTCGTTCACACTGAACGAGACGTCGTCCACCACCTTGCGCCCGCTGTAGATTTTTGTCAGCCCGGTCACGTTCAGGAGTTCCACGTCCGTTCTCCCTGACCTCCAGAGTCCTGCGACCCGATGGCAACCATACCGCGGCGCTACGCGCCTTGCAAGGTCCCCGCCGCGCATTCACGGCGACCGAAATCGGCCTCCGGTGAGTACACCGGCCATACGGCCCGCACTGGGCGGCAGGGCCTAGTGCACGAATCGCCAGCCCGTCGGGTCGGGGGCCAGCGGAATCCCGTGGCGCCTACCCGCCGACGGCCAGTAAACGAAAATCGCCTTTCCTACGAGGTTCCGCCGCGGCGCAACGGGGCGCGGCAGGTTCCACAGCCGCGAGTCCGATGATTTCGGGCTGTTGTCCCCGAGCACGAAGAACTCATCCGCTTTGAGCGTCAGCGGCCGACCCTCGATCGCGTGGCCGGGGTCCAGGCGCCGCCCGCCGACGTCATGCGACGTGTAGTACACGTCCCGGTCCAGCCGGAGATACCCGACCGCGACAGGCCCGCCCCGCGCGCCCAGCCGGACACCCGATGTCTTGCCCACCTGGTGGGCGATCTGGTATCGCTCTTCCTCCGTCGTGGGTGTCGGTTCACAGAGGGGATCGCCCTGGGGCGCGACAGAGCCGCCCACCGGCTCGGCGATGCGGCGGCCGTCCACCAAGAGCATCAGTTTGTGGTCCACGTTGGCCGCCAGAAACTCGACTGCCCTCCCGACGGGGAGGACGCCTCCCGGCGCCTCGGCCACCAGCTGGCCGTTCTTTAGGATCCGGGTCGGCCGCTCTGAGCCTTCGGCGGTCAGTTCAAATCGAAAGCGGTCCTTGTAGGCCCACAATTCGACGAGGACAACCGAGGCGGCATCCTCGGCCGCGATCTCGCCACGAAGCCCCAGGTCCGCGCAGACGTTGCTGCCCAGACAGGGCCCGTTGCTGCCGCTGTTGTACGCATAGAAGTCGAGGATGGGGCTGCGGTTGCCTCTCGGGTCGCGGTGTTTATACGTCAGCCAGGCGACCTTCCCGTTCGTTTGCTTCATGCGGAACCCCGTGCCCTCGGCCTGCCACCCCAGATCGTAAGTCCATCGGGGCGTCCACTCGCTGCGCGTCGGCCGGTAGCGGGTGTCGTGGACGAGCATCCACAGGGCCTCTTGGACCTTGTCGGCTTTCTGAACGATCCGTCCGTTAATCGTCACGTCGCCGCGCACGAGTTCCAGCGTTTCGCCCGGCAACGCGACGAGCCGCTTAATATAGTTCTCGGTCGGCTGGTTGGGGTTTCGGAACACCATAACGTCCCACCGCCGGGGCTGCTCAAAATCGTAGAGGAACTTCAAGACCAGGAGCCGGTCGCCGCTGTAGAGGGGCACTCCTCGGCGTGAGAGCGGCTGGGGCAGGAAACAGTTCGGACAGAGCGGCGGACCGACACGTCTGTTTTCCGCACCCATCGCAAATTCGTATCCGCAGTCCGGACACTCGAATTCCAGATGGGCCCCGTTGAGCGTCGGCGCCATCGAGCCCGTCGGAATCACAAACGCCTCGACGACGAACGCACGAAAAACGAACGCCAGAACGAACGCCACCACAATCGATTCCAGCGTTTCCAGAAGCGACTCGCGCTTCTTGCGCCGCCTGTGGGTTTCCTGGAGGTCCTGTTGGGTATTCGCTTTCATATAGGCGACCGTTTGGAGTCTAACGCCTTGGGCTAGGGTTCAAGAGGTCCCATGCTAGGCCCCCTCGCGGCGCGCATCAAGACAAAATCCCCAGGACCCCGCCCGGGGGAGACCATTCCGCCCCGCCCGGCTCTTTTCCTTGCCTCCAGCGGCGCGCCGCCGCTATCATAGGGGTGTTGCGGACAGGATGAGGGGGCACTCCATGCACATCGTTCGGCACCTGTTTCTCGAGAATCCGCTCGGCCTCTGGGTGGTCCTGGGTCTGGCGGAGATCATCGCGCTGGTCGTCTGGGACCAGACGCGGTCGAAGCGGGCCGCGTGGTGCCTCGTGGCGTTTCCGGTGGCGGGCATGCTCCTCGGCGTCCTGGACCTGGCTGTGGAAACCGACGCGGAGCAACTCAACCGGACACTCAGGACGATGGCCCGAGGGGTGGCCGAAGGCAACGCCGAAGCCATCATCGAATGCATCTCGCCGGATTACTGCAACGGCAGCGCCCGCAAAGAGGACCTGGCCAGAGTGGTGCGGCTGGCCATGCGGCAGGTGCGGGCGAAGGCCCAGTCCCCCAATATCAACTGGGGCGAGAACGAGGCGACCGTCCGTCAAGTATATGTATTTGAATCCGTCTCCGGGGCGAGGTGGGCGGTGCATCCGCGGGCGCGCGTCGTCCTGTGGGAAGGGGTTTTCGCACCGGACGCCGACCGTGAGTGGCGGCTCAGGCGGGTCACCGCCCTGCGGCCGAAAAGAATCACGCCCGAACAGGCGGTCCGCTATCTCCCCTCGCAGCCGTAGCGTAAGGGTCTGATCGAAGTTTGACAGCCCGTTAGGATTCTTCGGACTCTTTCGGCTTGTCGGCCTTTGGCTGTTCCGGCGCATCGCCCGCTGGGGCCGACTCGGGTTCGGCCTTGGCCGCCGCGTCCTCTTTCTCCGCCGGCGCAGTCTTGGCTTTCGCCTCGGCGGGCTCTTTCTTAGACTTGCCTGCGGTGGTCGGCCCGCTTTCCCCGGCGTCCGCGCCCTTGACCTTCGAGGCCTTGGTCTTTTTGGGCTGAGGGGGCTTGCGCGCCGGCGCCTTCTTTTTGCGTGCGGCTTCGGCCTGGGTCACGGCCTGCCTGGCGTCCCACTTATACTTTTTCTGGAACTTTTCCACGCGACCGGCCGTATCGACGTAGCGCTGCTTCCCCGTGTAGAACGGGTGGCAATTCGAGCAGACTTCGACGTTCAGTTCCGGCACGGTGGCCCGCGTCGCGAAACTGTTCCCGCAGCCACACGTCACCCGGCACTCCACGTATTCGGGATGGATGTCCTTTTTCATCGCCCGCCTCACGTATCCATCAGGTTTCGCCATCTGGGAAAAAGGTATTATACGCGCCGCGGCGGGCGATGCAAGACCTTTCGTCCCGGGGCGCTGTCAAGATTTCCGTGTCAATTCCGCCGGGGGGCGGAGACGTTCGACATGCCGGGAGCCCGACGTGCTTGAGCGTCGGCGGCGCCTTCAGTCGTCAGGGGACGCTCAGAGCAACGGTTCCAGGTCGCGCAGGCGGGTGATGGTAGTGCAATCGGGGTCGGCGGTTTCGCGGTGGCGGTCGATCAGGACGGGATGGATACCGATGCTGCGGGCGCCGACGACGTCGGCCCAGTAATCGTCGCCGACGTGGACGGCGCGGCGGGGCGGGCATTTCGTGGCCGCCAGCGCCCGCAGGAAAATCTCGCGGTGCGGTTTCTGAGCGCCGACCGCTTCGCTGGCGATGACAACCTCGAAACAATGTGCCAGTCCGAGTTCCTCCAGGTAGTCGGGCAGGTCGGCGGACCAGTTGCTGATGACGCCCAACCGAAAGTCCCGCTGCTGCAAGCGCTCAAGCAGCGGCAGCGCCTCGGGGTCCAGTTCCGCCTCGCTGTCGGTCTGGGTCCGGGCGACGGCGTAGGCAAGTTCCCGCTCCAGGACGGCGCCGCCGACGCCCAGACCCAGTTCGTCGGCCAGATGGTCGAGCCACATGCGGCTGGCGTCGGTGGGGTCGAGTCCCGCCGCCCGGCGGCGCCGGTGACGGGCCACTGCCCGGCGAGCCCGGTCGTTCGCCCGGACCACGTCTTCGCGGGTCCCGATGTACCCGAGGTGCCCGAGTGCGTCATACAAGCGGTCGATGTATCCTACGGAACCGTAAACGAGGGTCCCCCCGACGTCAAAGAAGATTGTTTTGGCGTTTTTCAACCTCGCAGAGTGTTTTTTCGACCAGATGCGGACGGCCACAGGTGGCTAACTCCTTTCCCCGCGGGCTTCCAGCACAGACTTATACGCCGTGACGAGACGGTGCGCAAGGCGAATCGGCTCGGCCAACCGATACTTGGGCGTGGCCGCAAGGACCCATCGGCAGGCGCTCGCGAGGTCGATCCGATGGCCGGCCGAGACGAAAACGGGTTTGACGCCCGTTCGGGTGCGAAGGACGGTTCCGATCCGCTCGCGGCCGTCCATAAGCGGCGCCCGTCCGCCGCGCTCCCGGCGTGGCTGGCGCGGCACGGTTCCAATGAGGCGGCTCTTGGCGCAGCCGACCGTCGGCACGCCGAGCGCCAGCCCCACGTGAGAGGCCAGCCCCAGCCGTCTCGGATGCGCCCGCCCCTGGCCGTCGCAGATTACCAGGTCCGGCACGGTTTTCACGCGGCGGAACGCCGCCAGCACGACCGGCGCTTCGCGAAAGGATAGCAGGCCCGGGACATAGGGCCAGGCGGCTCGTCTGCTCGCGCGGCGGACCTCGAGGACCTCGAACGTCCTCAGCCGCACGACCACCACGACGGCGGCGACGGTCTCGTTCTTGCGTCCGGCCCGCCCGTGAGGCTTTATGGCCAGGGCGGAAACGTCGGCTGCGGCAATCGTTTCGACGCGCTCGAGCGGCGGCCCCTGCTCGACCTGCCCGGCCAGTTCCCGCTGCACCGCCACCGCTTCGTGATACGTCAGGTTCCACCGGTGCAGGCGCGCGATGTTCATGGCGTGTCCTTCGACTCGGCAGGCGCCTCGACCGCAGGCTCGGCTTCGCCCGGTGGCGCCGCGGCCGGGGCCGGCGGCGGGGGCGCGACCGGCGCATCGCACACCTTCTTCAGGACAACGTCGTCCCAATAGACCACACCCGCCGGATAGCAGGCGAACAGGTCCACTTTCAGAAAGGTCGGCGCGTGCTCAGGACGGGTCGCTTCGGGGATGAAGTCGGCGAGCGTCTCGTGCCACCGGCTCGCCTCGCCGCTCGGGTGGACCTGGCGGCGATAGGTTTCCCGGCGCTGGGCCGGATAGCCGTCCGTGGCGGGGAACGAATGGTAGCCTTTCAGAAAAATTTTGACCGTCGGTCCCAGCGACTTGTGGCGGCAGGAGAAGCGATAAACGGCCCCCGGCTCGATCCGGATCCAGTCACTGTAATAGTCCAGGCCGTAGCCGGCCGCCGTGCCGGGAGTCATCTCAAACTTCAGGACCTTGCCGGGACCGTCCGGGTTATGGGCCCACGCCATTTCCTTTTCGACCGGCTGCCACTGGGCAGGACCGTCGCCGGCGGCGCCCGGTTCCTCGAAACCGGGGTTCCGGACAAGGTTGGGGCCTTCGCGCCAGCGGCGCTGGATGTCGGCATCGTCGCGTAATTGCCGCCAGGGATCGGGCGGCTCGGGGATGCCGAGGATCTCATAGACCGCCTTGGCCGTTTCGAGTGGGATGACCTGGTGGTGCGAGCACGCATACGTCTTCTCGACGGCGCGCTCGCCTTGCGGCCGGTCGAGGTAGATGACCCGGAGGCGGACCTCGTAAGGCCCGGTGCCGAGGACGTGGCCGAAGACCACAATATCCGCCTTGAATCGCTCGCGCGCCAGTTCCGCGACGCGTTCGGGGGACGTCTCGCGTGTGATGGTTTCCCCCGCGAGGGCGTCGCGGACGCTGGCCGGATCGTAAACGACGGCACCGAGGCGCCTGGCCTTCCAGCGGAGCATGCGCTGGACGTGTTCGCCGAGGCCCTCCTCATCGCTCGTGACGGGAAGGACCAGGAAGGCGGTCGGCTTGGCCCGGCCGGAAGCGGCGTCTTCGGCTGCGCGACCCCACGACGGAAGTGCGCACGCGGCCAGGACGAACGCGAGAAGAGCGCGGCAGACAGTGGTTTGCAGTCGCGTCATGACGCCGGTTGCTCCGCCTCTCAAGTTTCGCCTTTCAGCGCTCCGCCTCCAGGAAGCGCACGCTCTCGCGGAGGCGCTCGAGATCCTCTCGGGCGTCTTCGGCCCTGGTTTTGGACACGAGAACAAGAACAAAGATCCGCTTGGCAATCGGCGTGTAAATCGCGCGGCATTGCGCGGGTTCGCCGGCGAGGAGGTCCCCTTCGTAGGCGAGTTCGAGGCCCTTGCGGCCGGCGAGCGTCGTGGACGCGGCCTCAGGAGCATCGATTCCGAGGTCCTCGGCCACCAGTCCGGCGCGCCGGGCCACGAAGTCGGCCAGCGACTCCTTGTCGCGCGGCGTGAGGACGCGGAGGACGGCAACCGCCGCCTGGTCCTCCCGCGCCAGTTCCAGCACGGTGGCCGGCCCATCCAGATGGCGGGGCGCCTTCCACCGCTCGCTGGGCCGGCGAACCTCCAGGCCATAGTACGGAATCCGGAGCCGGTCGCCGCTCGTCTGGATGGGCATCCGCCCTTCGGGCGGCAAAAGGCGCAGCGACGCGACGATGGAACCCAGCAGGGACCCCACCGCCGCCACCGGCCGGTCGGCCCGCGCCGCCGTCACCAGATAGGCCAACCCCTGGCCGACCACGAAAACGTTTCGGAAGTGAAAGGTGGTGCAGCCGAGTCGAGCGGTTCCCTCGACGCGTCGGGCCTCGCGGCCGTTCAGGTAGAGGTCGCGCGGTTCCCCCGCCTCGACCTCATCCCATCGCGCGGCCCACTGCTGATGGACGAGATCGGCCAGGCGTTTCAACTCCTGCTCGGCGGCGTGCATCGTCGCCATCCGCGGGTCGATCGCCGGCCGCACCGTCACCCATGCCTCGTCCGTCAAATCGGTCAGCCGGACCGTGTCGGCGTCCCGCGCCACGTGGGCGACAAAGGGATAGGGCGGCACGTAAACCTGATAGCCCATCCGAGGGTTCCGATAGCGACCCCCCTCCAGACCTGGAACCGACACGCCGCCCGGACCCTCCCCATCGTCCGCCATACGCCGCGCCTCGCCCATGGTGACGCCCTCCGCAACCAGGGGCGCCGATTGCCAGACACTGCGCAGCGTCCAGCCGCGCCGGTCCACCAGATGGGCGACGACCTCCGGCCCGCACACCTCCAGGACGGCCGTTCCGCTCACCGTCTTCCCGCCACCCAAAGGAATGCTGCGCGGCCCGATGATGCGAACCAAACAGGGGTCCGGCAGGACGGCGCCGAGGCTTTCGTCGATGATGCGCCAGCGCGCGACCCGCCCCGGCGGGCCGTCCGGCTCTGCGGCCGGGGCGCCCGCGCCGCCCAGAAAGGTGGCCAGAAGCGCCCACGAGCGGAAGGTGACGTCGGCCTGGAGCGGGACCGACGCCTTCGTCTCCTTCTCTCCGACGGTGCGCGTGAGCCGAAACGAATCGTCGAGGCGTTCGCCCTTCACGCGCCATCGCCGCGCGCCCGAGGCGACTTGACAGTCGAGCGCCCGCGGGCGGCCGGCGGCGTCCACCTCGGCCCGGATGGTCTTGACGTACCGGGCCTTCGTGTCCGCAATCCTCTGTTTCAGGAACAGGCTGATTTTAATCCGGTGACCGCCGCCGGGCAAGCGGTGGAGGCTCACCGTGCGGTAGCCGATCTTGCGGCCGTCCAGATAGAGCGAATGCCACTGGCGGAAGACGGATTCCGCCGCCTCTTCGGGCTGCCCGGCCGAGGCCGCGGGGGCCCAGAAGAGCGCGGCAGCGAGGATGGCGACTCCGAAGCGTTTCATCACTGCGCCCCTGCGCGTCGTCCGACGTGCACGTTCGCTTATAAAGGTAGGGACTGAAGGCGGGAAAATCAACGCGATTTGAAAAGCGAAGCAGAATGGTGGGCGATACTGGACTTGAACCAGTGACCTCCTGCTTGTCGAGCAGGCGCTCTCGCCAACTGAGCTAATCGCCCCAACCCATATCACGCATCGCAGTGCATCCTATCATATAACGGTGTTCTGTCAAGTTGGAATCGCGCCGGCCCCTCGGCGCGGATGTGGCCACGGATTATGTGGCACGAGGTGGCGGTGCGGCGGGCTGTCCGCCCGATGGCCCGGCGAAGGCTTGCGGCCCGCGCCCATGGGACGCTATAATACGGCCCGGTTTGGGAACCGGGGCCATTTTATTCGGAGGAGACGGTTATGCTCAAGTTCATTATTCGGCTGCTGTTCTTTCTGGTGATGGCGGCGATCGGGCTGGTGATGGGGATGCGGTTGTTTCCGGACCGGGCCGGCCCGATGATCTACACGATGCTGGGTTTCATGGGCGGGGCGGTGGTCATCGTCCTTTCCGACGTCGCCCTTCGCCGCAAGGACATCAGCATTATTTCGGCGGTTTTCCTCGGGCTGGTGGTGGGCCTGGTGGTGGCCATGCTGCTGGGGCCGGTGGTGGACATTTCGACGTGGATTCCGGACGAAGCCCGCGACCCGATTAAGGTGGGGATCGCCATCATCACGTCGTATTTGGCGATTTCGCTGATTCTGCAGACGAAGGACGACTTCCGGTTCATCATTCCGTATATCGAGTTTGCGAGGCAGGCGAGAGGGCGGCGGCCGCTGCTGTTGGACACGAGCGTCATCATCGACGGACGTATCGCCGACATCGCCGAAACGGGCTTTCTCGATGTGCCGCTCATCGTGCCCAAGTTCGTCCTGATGGAACTTCAGTCCGTCGCCGATTCGTCCGACCGCCTGAAACGAAACCGCGGGCGGCGGGGGCTGGATGTTCTGAATCAACTCCAGTCGATGCCCCACGTCGATATCCGTATCCAGGACAGCCCGCTGCCCGCCAAGCCGGGTGAAGGGGTGGACCAGATGCTGGTCGGGAGGGCGGTGGACCTCTCCGGGCGCATCGCGACGAACGATTATAACCTCAACAAGGTGGCGAAGGTGAGCGGCGTGGACGTGCTCAACATCAACGATTTGGCCAACGCCCTGAAGTCGGCCGTCCTGCCGGGCGAGACGGTCGAGGTCGGCGTCATCAAACCGGGCCAGGAGGAAGGGCAGGGCGTCGGGTATCTCGAGGACGGAACGATGGTCGTCGTCGAGGACGGGGGCAATCGGATCGGTGAGACCGTCACGATTACCGTGACGAGCGTCCTGCCGACGAGCGCCGGACGGATTGTGTTCGGGCGGGTCGAGCCCCTGCGATCCGGGCCGCGGTCGCGCGGCGGGCGATGATTCGAAGAATGCCCCCGACAGGCAGAGGCGCAAAGGGGCCCCGAACGGGGTCCCCCCGAAAGGGACCGCGATGCCGACAGCCACAGTGATTCTGCCGGCGGCGGGTCGGGGTCGGCGATTCGGGGCGCCCGGAGCCCACCGCGCCGACACGCCGGCCCCGGAGGCGGCTACGAAGGCCTTTGCCGTCATGGCCGGCCGGCCGATTCTGGCGCACACGCTGGATCGTTTCGCACGTCTTGAGTCCGTGGTTGAGATTATCGTGCCTGTGCCCGCGGGCGCCGTGGCGTGGGCGCGGAAGACGTTCGGCGATTCGGTCGGGGCAGGTTTGCCCGCCGTGGCGGGGCGGCCCCTGGTGTTCGTCGCGGGCGGCGAGCAGCGGACCGAGAGCGTGGCCCGGGCGCTGGAGGCCTCGGATGGGGGCACGGAGTTGGTGGTGATTCACGATGCGGTCCGCCCGCTGATTCGTCCGGCGGTAATCGAAGAGGCGATGCGCGTGGCGGTCGAAGTGGGCGCCGCCGTCGTCGGCCGACCCGTCGATCACACCATCAAGAGTGTGCGCGATGGTTCCTGCCCTGCCGGATCCCGTTGGGACCGGCGGGTCGCCGAGACCATTCCGCGAAAGAACCTCTGGTTGGCCCAGACGCCGCAGGTCTTTCGCCGCGATATCCTGACGCGGGCCTATGAGCATCGAAGCGCCGTGGTCGGTGAGATTACGGACGACGCCCAGTTGGTCGAGGCAATCGGCGAGGCGGTGGTGATGGTGGAAGGGGACGCGGCCAACGTGAAGATTACGAGGGCCGAGGACCTTCGGCTGTGCGAGGCGCTGCTGGCGGCCGGGTGGCCGTTCGAGAATCGGGGCTGACGGGCGCGCAGGTGGCGGAGAATGGGCGGATGAGGAACACGGAGCCGCCGGCCGAAGGACGCGGCGAGACCGCCGGCGCGGGCGCCCGCTCCGGCTGCCGCGCCGGCCTTGTGCTTGTTCTCGCGGTTCTGGCGGCGGTGGTAAGCCTTTATCGGACGAGCGAGCGGGGGTTGTTCACGGCCCATGAAGCCCGAGCGGCGCGCTGCGCGCGGAACATGCTTCGCTCGCAGCAGTGGCCGGCGGGCAGGCCGAGTCCCTGGCTGGTGCCGCAGTTCTCGCCGGTGGCCGAAACCGGCCGGAACTATCAGAAGCCGCCGCTCTATTACTTGGCGGTGGCGGGCGTGAGCCGCCTGGTCGGCGGCGTCACGCGCTTGACCGTGCGGCTTCCGAGCGCGGTCTCCTTCGTCCTTCTGGTCCTCATGACCTACTACCTGGGCAAGGCGCTCGTCTCGGCCCGGACGGGAGCGGTGGCAGCGCTGGTGCTTTTGAGCACGCCGAAGATGCTGTGGTGGGGACGGGCGGCGATTCTGGATCCGATGCTGACGGCATGCATTGCCGGGTCGCTTCTTTTCTTTGTCCGGGCGCATCTGGGCCGGGGCGGGCGGTGGCAATACTGGCTCTTCTGGGGGCTGGCCGGACTCGGGACGCTTGTCAAGGCGACCGCGCTCGTCGTGCCGCTAATGACCGTGGGGCTGTATCTTCTGGCGCGGGCGCGGAGCGAAGGGTTCTGGCGCCCGCTTTGGCGGATTAAGCCGGCGAGCGGCGTGCTCGTGCTTCTGGCGGTGGGGGCGCCGTGGCACCTCGCCGCCCACGTGGCGACGGCGGGCGAGTTCAGCCACCTCTATTGGGGCATCCACGTCTTCGGGCGCGCCACAGGAACCAGTATCTTTGAAAAGACGACCTCGTGGTGGTTTTACTTGCCGGTGATGGCACGGGATCTGTTCCCGTGGATTATCTTCTTGCCGGGCGCGCTGGTTCAGCCGTGGCGGCGCGCGAGCCGCGAGCACCTTGGGCGGATGCTCTTTCCGTTCGTGTGGCTGGCGGGTTCGTTCGTTTTCTTCTCGGCCGTCTCGTTCCGCAAGGATGAATACATGATGGTGGCGTATCCGGCGGCGGCGATTCTAATCGGGTACCTGTTTGATTATTATCTTGTGGTACACCGCGAGGACCGCGCGCTCGGGCGATGGATGAAGACCGGCTTCTGGATTGCCGCGGTTTCGGCATTTATCGTGGGCGCGGGGATCTTGATGTACTCGTTCTTGCCGGGACTGCAGGAGCGCGTGCTGGAAGCGCTTCACAACGAGACAGACCGGGCGGTGTGGGGCGCGATCGGGGACCTTTTCGCCCGGCAGGCGTGGCCGGCGGTCCTGCTGGTCGGCCCGCTTGCGCTCGGCACGGTGGCGGCGGCGATCCTCATCGGACGTGGGCGGCCGGCCCCGGCGGTGACGCTGTTAGCCTGTGCGACGCTCTTCGCATTTATCGTTTTCGTGGTGATAATGGTCCCGATCCTGAATGAAACGCGGGGCCTCGCGTCTTTGGCAGACACCGTCCGGGCCGAGGCGGCGAAGCGCGGGCCCGGGACGCAGGTCTTTCTGGCGGCTTCGGAGTGCCATCAGTTGGCCTTCTTGCTGGACGTGGACGAGGTGTCGCCTGTTTGTGTGCCCGGGATTTTGCTCGACGGCCCTCTGTCGAGAGAACCGTGGCTCGTCCTGACGGATCGCGAGACGTTCGAGGTCGCGGGTTGGGCGGACCGGGGCCTTGTGTTTACGCCCGTGCTTGAGACCGCGCCGGGCCACCGCCGGCCGATGGTTCTGCTGGAGGCGAAGCGGAGCGGGCATGAATAAAAAGGGCAAGAACCAGGCGAGGAAGCCCGCCATCAGCGCCGTCCTCCCCGCCTACAATGAAGCGGAAAACATCCGGGCCGTGACCGAGGGATTGCGCCGGGCGCTGGCGCGCGAGTGTGAACGATTCGAGATTGTCGTCGTGGACGACGGATCGACCGACCAGACGCCGCAACTGGCCGACCAATTGGCGCTGGAATACGCGGAAGTCCGCGTCATCCACCACCGCCCGAACCGTGGATACGGGGCGGCCCTGCGGAGCGGGTTTACCAGCGCCCAGATGCCCCTGGTCTTTTACATGGACGCGGACGGGCAGTTTCGGCCCGACGAGATTCGCCTTCTGATTGACCGCATCGGCGAGGCGGATATCGTGACCGGCTACCGGGCCAACCGCCAGGACCCCTGCCTGCGGAAGTTCTTCTCCTGGGGGTTCAAAAAATTTATCGGTTTCATTTTCGGCGTGCGGGTGCGGGACTGCGATTGCGCGTTCAAACTCTATCGCCGCAAAATCTTCAAGGATATCCGGATTGCCTCAGACGCATTTTTCATCGATGCGGAGATTCTGGCCAAGGCCAACGTCCTCGGGTGCCGCACTGAGGAAGTGCCGGTGACACATCTGGCGCGCGCCGGCGGCCGGAGCACGGTCCGCCTGGGCCACATCCTTTCGACGCTGCGGGAGGCGTGGCACGTGTTTCGGCATCCGGACCTGCCGGTACGCGGGGCGGCGGATTGACGGCCCCCGCCGCCGCTTCCGGACCTGCCGGAACGGAATGACGTGGTCAGTTCAGGCCGTACTGTTTGATCTTGCGATAGAGTGTGCGTTGGCCGATACGGAGGATTCTGGCCGCCTGCTGGCGGTTCCCGCCCGTCATTTCCAGCGTCCGGGCGATGAGGACCCGTTCGGCGCCTGCAAGGCTCATGCCGGGCCCGAGGTCGGCGGCCTGCGGCTGGTCGCCCTCAGGCCGAATCTCCGGCGGGATGAGTTCCTCGTCGAGCACCTCGATCCGGGTGAGCACGATCATCGTTTCGAGCGCGTTGATAAGTTCCCTCACGTTTCCGGGCCAATCGTAGGAGTTCAGGACGCGCTGCGCCCCGAGCGTGATGCCGGAGATACTCTTGCCGTGCTCCTCGGCGAGGCGGCGGATATAGTGCTCCGTCAATAACGGGATGTCCTCGCGCCGCTCGCGCAAGGGGGGCAGATAGATTCGGACCACCTTGAGGCGAAAATAGAGGTCCTCGCGGAACTTGCCGCGCTCCACCAGTTCGTCGAGGTCCTGGTTGGTGGCGCTGACGATCCGCACGTCCACGCGGCGCGGCTCGTTGGAGCCGACGCGGACGATCTCGCCGTCCTCAATCACCCGCAGCAGTTTAATCTGGGTGGTGGCGGGCATGTCGCCGACCTCGTCCAGAAAAAGCGTGCCGCCGTCGGCATGCTCGAAGCGTCCTTTGCGGCTTGCGACGGCGCCTGTGAACGCACCTTTTTCGTGGCCGAACAGTTCGCTCTCCAGGATGCTCTCGCTGAGGGCCGCACAGTTCAACACGACGAGGTTCCGGTCCTTGCGGGGAGAGTTGTTGTGCAGGGCCTTGGCGACGAGTTCCTTGCCTGTCCCGCTTTCGCCTTCGATCAGGACGGTGGCGTTGGTCGGGGCAATCTGCCGGCAGATTTCGACGACGCGCCGCATCACGGACGAGTGGCCGATGAGCCCCTCGAAGCCGAAACGCTCGTCCAGTTGGGCGCTGAGTTGCTCGGTCCGGCGCACCAGGTGCCGGTGCTCCAGCGCCTTGGCCACCCGGTCCCTCAGTTCACCGATGTTGAGCGGCTTCGTGATGTAGTCGCTGGCGCCCTGGCGAATGGCCCGGACCGCCGTCTCGATGGTCCCGTGCCCGGTGACCATGATGACTTCGGTCTGCGGGTCGAGCCGTTTGGCGTGCGCCAGGACCCCCATCCCGTCGACTTCGTGCATCACCAGGTCCGTGATCACGAGGTCGAAGCCGTCGTCCTCCATAATCGAGAGCGCCCGCCGCGGTTCGGTGACGATGACGCACGCGTGGCCGGCACGTTCGAGGGTCTCGGCGATGGCGTCGGCCTGCGGCCGGTCGTCCTCCACGATGAGGATGCGAGCGGCGTCGGGGTTCTGTCGAGCGTCACTCATCATTTTCGGCCCCGGAAAGCACCTCGGCCGCAGGGTCCGACGCATCCGCGCCGGGCTCCGCCCTGGCGGCCGGAAGGTCCATCGTAAAACGCGTGCCCCGGCCCGGTTCGCTGTGCACCTCGAGCGTGCCGCCGTGTTCCCGCACGATTCGCCGCACGGTCGACAGGCCGAGGCCCGTCCCGCCCTTGCGTGTAGAATAATACGGGCGGAAAATCTTGCCCAGAACCTCCGGCGGGATGCCAGCCCCCGTGTCGGTCACGTGGATGCGGACCCCGCGCTTGACCGGCTCGGTGCGGATCATCAATTCGCCGCCCTCCGGCATGGCGGCCTCAGCGTTCAGGATCAGATTCAAGAGGGCCTGGTTCATCAGGGAAGCGTCGAGGGCGACGGGCGGCAGGGCATCCGCGAAACTCGTCCGAACCGTGACGCCGCTCCGCTCCAGCCGCTCCCGGTAGAACGCCACCGCTTCTTCCAGCGCCGGGTTAATCGGCTGGACCTTGAGTTTGACATCGTGTTTGCCGGCGAGTTTGAGGAAATCGTTCAGAATCTCTTCCAGGCGCTTGGCTTCCTGCTCGATCGTGTCCAGTTTCCTCAGGAGCCGCGCGTCGGCCGGTCGGCCCGGCCGGCCGAGGTCCTCCTTCAGGAGTTGCAGATTCAGGTTCAGGGTGGAGAGCGGATTGCGGAGTTCGTGGGCGAGGCCGCCCGTCAGCGTGCCGACGTAGGCCAGGTGCTCGGCCTCCCGCGCCCGCCGCTCCGAGGCGCGCGCCCGCTCCTCGGCACGCCTGCACCAAGCAAGCGCCACCGGCACCGCGAGCGCCAAGCCGATGAACAGGCCGAGTCCGAACGCCACGAGCGAGGGCACGCGCATCTCTCCTTGGCTCGGGTCGCCGGGCCGAAGCGTCCCGCTGGCCGGGACGACGGGCCTCAGCCTTCCTTCGGCTCCGCCCCCTGGCCGGTCTCCTCCTTCAGGATGGCTTTGCGAGACAGTTTGATGCGGCCGCTCTCGTCGATGCTGATCACTTTGACGCGAACCGTGTCGCCGACCTTGACGACGTCTTCGACCTTGTCCACGCGTTTATCCGAGAGTTCCGAGATGTGGCACATGCCGTCCTGCCCCGGGAGGATTTCGACGAATGCGCCGAACGGTTTAATCGTGACCACCTTGCCGGTGTAGATTTGGCCGGGTTTAGCCTCGGCGGTGAGGGCCTCGACGATTTTTTGGGCCTTTTCGGCGGCCGCGGCGTCCACGCTCGAAATGGTCACGGTCCCGTCGTCCTCGATTTCAACGCGGGCGCCCGTCTCGGCCTCGATGCCCCTGATGATCTTGCCGCCCGGGCCGATTACCTTGCCGATCTTTTCCGTGTTGATTCGGATCTGAATGAGCCGCGGGGCGTGTCGGCTGATTTCCGGGCGCGGCTTGTCGATCGTCTCGAGCATAGTCCGCAGGATTTCGAGGCGGACCTCGCGGGCCTTCTCGAGGGCTTCGCGGCAGGCGTCCAGCGTCACGCCGCGCACCTTCAGGTCCAACTGGGCGCCCGTCACGCCGTGCTGCGTGCCGGCCACCTTGAAATCCATGTCGCCGATGTGATCTTCCTCTCCCTGGATATCCACGAGCAGGCGGCTCTTGTCGCCGTCACTGATGCGGCCGATGCTGATGCCCGCGACGGGCTGACGGACCGGGACCCCGGCGTCCATCAGGCTGAGCGTCGTCCCGCACACCGTCGCCATCGAACTCGACCCGTTCGATTCCAGGATGTCCGACACGATTCGGATCGTGTACGGGAACTCTTCGGGCGACGGCATCACAGGGGCGAGGCCCTTTTCGGCCAGAGCCCCGTGGCCGATGTCGCGGCGACGCGGGCCGCGCATCATGCGCACCTCCCCCACGGAAAACGGCGGGAAATTGTAGTGCAGCATGAAAGGCTTGCGATACTCGTCCGTCAGGCCGTCGATGATCTGCTGGTCCTCCGTCGTGCCGAGCGTCGTCACCACCATCGCCTGCGTCTCGCCGCGAGTGAACAGGGCCGACCCGTGCGTTCGCGGCAGCACGCCGACCTCGCACGCCACAGGCCGCAGTTCGTCGGGCTTCCGCCCGTCGGTCCGCCGGCCCGAAAGGAGCATCTCCCGAATCAGCCGGTCCTCCACGGCGCCCCACGCCCGCTTGAAATCGGACGCGGACCACTCACAGGCATCCGGGTCCGCCCCCAGAATGGCTTCTTTGGCGCGCTCGGCGAGTTCGTTGCACGCGCGGTCCCGCTCGATTTTGCCGTGAATCTGCTTGGCGGCCTTCAACTCGTCCAGGAAGCGGCTCTCGATTTCCTTTTCGAGCGCCGACGTGTCCGCCGGGGGTTCCCAGTCGGCCTTCCGGGCGCCCACCTTTTCGACCAGTTCCTTTTGCATTTCGATGACGGCGGCGATCGGCTCCTGCGCCATGGCGAGCGCTTCGAGGATCCGATCCTCCGGAACCTCGTTGCCGCCGACCTCGATCATGTTAATCATCCCGTCGATGCCAGCTACCGTCATGTCCAGATCGGCATCCTCGCGCTGGCGGTGCGTCGGGTTGAGAACGAATTCGCCGTTCGCCAGTCCGACACGAACCGCCCCCATCGGGCCGTCCCACGGAATGGGCGAGATGGCCAGCGCCGCGCTCGCCCCGATCATCGCCAGAAGGTCCGGATCGTTTTCCTGGTCCGCGCTCATCACCACCGCGATGATCTGCACCTCGTCGTTGAACCCCTTGGGAAACAGCGGCCTCAGGGGGCGGTCGATCATGCGGCAGGTGAGGGTTTCCTTGGTGGAGGGCCGCCCTTCACGCTTGAAGAACCCTCCGGGAATCTTTCCGGCGGCATAGGTGTACTCGCGATACTCAACCGTCAGCGGAAAGAAGTCGATTCCCGCCCGCGGCGCCGCCGACGTGGCCGTGACCAAGACCACCGAATCCCCATAGCGCACCAGCACGCTGCCGTGGGCCTGCTTTGCGACTCGACCTGTCTCGATGCTGAGCGTCCGTCCTGCGATTTCTCGTTCTACGCTGACCTTTGCCATTGTCTTCGCCAACCTTTCCGTTCCAGCCATTGTTGCTGTCCGCCGACCGTTGTCGGCTTCCGGCCCCTCTCGTTCAGGGCTTGTGAGCCTGTGGGGTTGCGGGGTGGGCACTCGCCATCCGCCACCCTTCGTTATCTGCGAATGCCAAGCCGCTCGATAACCGCCTGATAGCGCCGGCGGTCGTACTTGGTGAGGTATTTGAGGAGGCCGGCGCGCCGGCCCACCATCTTCAGAAGTCCCCGCCGGGACGAATGGTCCTTCCGGTGGGTCTTCAGGTGTTCGGTCAGGTGGCCGATGCGCTCCGTCAGAAGGGCGATTTGGACTTCCGGAGACCCCGTATCGCTCTCGTGAATCCGATAGGCCTCAACAATCCCCTGCTTCTTCTTCGTCGCCATGGCGGCTTCTCCTTGCAACACACGGGTGGCGGGAAGCGACCTCTCCCGCCCCTGATCGATTGTTTGGGCCTGTTCCCTTTCGTTTTACCGGTCGCGTCTTGCACTCACTCTACCCGAAATGCCTCGGAAAAGCAATACCCCTAAACGGACCTCATTTCCCGGACGCCGGAAATGGCGGGCGGGAACCGCCGGCAGACGACCAAGATTCTCCGCGTCGGCCAACGCACCCCAAGGCCCTTGAAGGCCCCTGAGACCACCCCAACCCAAAAAGGGTATTCTCTGGGGCATCTTTGAGTTGACTCCGGCGCGCGTTTGTGGTAGGAATAAGTTCCGACCCGCCAGGGCTTGCGCGGGCGGGCACGGCGACTCAGTCCTCGCCGGCGCGTGGGCCGGGAGGATGCAGCGCGGGAGGAGACGACTCGGTGGGCCAGTCCGCAGAGGGGAATCTGTGGCACGAAACCCTCGCCCAAATTCAGGGGGACACAGGCAACCCCGGACACGGCGGGGTTCCGCCCTGGCTCGCGGACGCCGAGGTGGTTCCATTTCCACGCATCGGTGACCCGGACGGCCGGGAAGCGGGCAAGGCGCGACTGGAAATCCGCCTCCCCGACGGCCGTCGCGAAGCGGACCTCGATGCGGACCTCCGAAGCGCGCTGGAGCAAGCCCTCCAACGCAACGCCGGGCACCCGGTTGAACTGGCGTTTCGCGCTGCTCACAAATTGCGTCCCGGAGAAACCACGGCGGACTCCCCAGAGAGGCCCGAAGCGGCCCCGGACCCCGGCGAGCCGGGGGGACTGCGGCTCAACCCCCTTTGCGCCTTCGAGAACTTCGTAACCGGTCCCTGCAACCGGCTCGCGCACGCCGCCGCACTCGCCGTTGCCGATCTGCCCGGCCGCGCGTATAATCCCTTGTTTATCCACGCCAGCATCGGCCTCGGCAAAACCCACCTCCTGCAGGCCATCTGCCACAAGATCCTGGAACCGCCGTCCCGGGCGGCTAGGATGATGTATCTCTCGTGCGAGGATTTTGTCAATCGCTTCATCGCCGCCATTGAGCATGGCAGCGTCGAGACCTTCCGCCGCCGGCTCCGGCACCTCGACGTGCTGGTCATCGACGACGTCCACTTTCTGGCCGACAAGGATCGAACGCAGGAAGAATTCTTCCACACCTTCAACGCGCTGTACCAGGCGCAGAAGCAGGTGATTCTTTCGAGCGACTCGCCGCCGCATGAAATCCCGCGCCTGGAAGAGCGCCTGGTCTCGCGGTTCAAGTGGGGTCTGGTGGTCCGGATTGACCAGCCGAGTTTCGAGACACGGGTGGCCATCATCCGGAAAAAGGCGCGCCTGCGCGGACGCGATCTGCCCGAAGACATTGTCCAGTATATCGCCGGGGCCGTCGATACCAACAACCGCGAACTCGAAGGGGCCGTCGTCCGCGTTTTGGGCTACGCCGCACTCTGCAACCAGGAGGTGGGCCTGGACCTGGCGAAAGAGGCTCTCCGCGACCTGGTGGTGACCCCGGCCCGAACGATCACGATTCCCGAGGTTGCCGACGCGGTGCTCCGGCGCTACAGCGCGCGGCTGAGCGACCTTCAAAGCCGCCGCCGAGCCCAGTCCGTCACGCTGCCCCGCCAGATCTGCATGTATCTCGCCCGGCGGGTCACGAACCGAAGCCTGGAGGAAATCGGTGCCTTCTTCGGCGGCCGCGACCACACGACCGTCCTTCACGCCGAACGGAAGATTCGGCGGATGGTCGAACACGACGCCGTATTTCGCGGTTTGGTGGAGGTAATTGAAAGAGACATTCTGCGCCCATGATCCGCTGAAAATCAGGTGGCGCTTCGGTGGCGCATCATCGGTTTCGTAACAGACCGGAAGCCGCTGCCCCCGGGCGCCACCGAGCGGACTCCCGGGCGCGACGCATCTTTTCACAACTTATCCACAATAGGCGCCAATGATTAAACTCGCTAACACCTTGTCCAAAAGGAACTTACACGCACCCTGGTGCGATTTCCCAGGTTTTCACCATACTGATGAGTATTATTACCTCTTTAAATTCTATCTTAGAGAATAACAGAACGCCTGTGACAAGGAGGACTTACCATGAAAGCAGTTTGCGACCGGGCAACTTTAACTCAGGGTGTTCAAGTGGCTGCCGGTATCGCTCCACACAGAAGCCCGAAGCCCATTCTCGGGTGCGTTAAACTGGACGCCCAGGAGGGTCGAATCACGCTTTTGGCAACGGACCTTGAGGTCGGCATACGCATCAGCCTGGACAAAATAGAGACGAGCGAAAGCGGCAGCGCCTTGGTTCCGGCCGACCGTTTTCATGCCATCCTCAGGGAACTGGATGCCGAAACCGTTACGCTGACCGCAAACCAGCAGGAAACCGAAATCGTTGCGCCGGGCGCACGTTTCAAAGTGCTGGGGGACGACCCCGCCGACTTCCCGAACATTCCCGACTTTCCCGAGTCCGGTGCCTTCACCATCGGTGCAGACGATCTTGTGGGAATGATTAAGCGCGTTGTCTTTGCCACGGCGCGCGAGAACACGCGTTATGCGCTGAACGGTGTCCTTTGGAACGTCGAGGGCAAAAAGTTGGCGTTGGTGGCCACGGACGGCCGACGGCTCAGCATGGCCAAAGGTAAATGCGAGGGCGGGCCGGAAAAAAAAGTCGAGGCCATCGTCCCGAGTAAGGCAATGCGGCTGATTGAGCGGTGTCTCGGCGACGGGACAGATGCAAAGGCAAAAGTGCAGGTCGCGCTAAGCGAGAAGGACATTCTCGTCAAGGTGTCGCCGGCCAGCGGAGGTTGCTGGGTGGTTTACTCTCGCCTGGTGGACGGCCACTTTCCAAAGTATGAGGACGTTATTCCGAAGGATTGTGACAAGAAGGTCGGCCTCGTGACGCAAGCGTTCCTCTGTGGCGTGCGCAAGGCGGCAGTGCTGACGACGGAAGAGTCGCACGCCATCCACCTTCGTTTCGCCGACAAAGAAGTTGTCCTGACCAGCCGAACGCCGGAAATGGGGGAGGCCGAGGTCCGCGTCTCTACCGACTACGAGGGCGAGCCGATGGAATTCGCCTTCGCTCCGACGTTTCTGACCGACGCCCTCAAAGTGATGGACAGCGAAGAGTTCACATTTGCCTTCAAGGGATCGAGCAAACCCGGTGTCATGACCGAGGGTCGGCTCTTTACCTACGTTGTGATGCCGGTGAGCGTTGTTTAGCGGCTGTTTCACAACGTGCGCGGCGTCCCGGCGCGCCGGGACCGACCCGCCGCGAGAAAGGCGGCCAAGCGGGGTGGCGGGCACCCCGCCACGGCGGGTAAAGTCCCAGCCCGCCACCCGAGGGATATGAAACAGCTTCTTAGCGGAGGGGCCGCCGTGGCCATATGGGGGAGCGCCGATGCGGCAGAGGGTGGAAGGGCCCCCGAAGAGGTTGGACAGATTCTGAGGCGCTGGGCCGCCCGCACCGGTTTTCTCCGGCTTTCGGAGCGTGAAAAGGTCTGGAACGCCTGGCAGGACCTCCTCGGCCCGGACGCTTCTCACACCCGCCTGGAAGGTTTGCGAAAAAACGTGGCCACCTTCCACGTGGACTCAAGCGCCCTCTTGTCGGAACTGAACAACTT
>DATLBA010000025.1:0-3431 GCA_035527275.1 Phycisphaerae bacterium | reverse complement strand
GCCTTGCTAGTACAAGAATCGAAGGCGCGTTCTTTAATGGCATCGCTTGCGATTCACGCACAGCCCTCCCCCGGGTGCGACGGTTTCACAGGCGCTTTGCCACACAACCCCCTAACTCCAATTAAGGAACGCGCCTCTCTTTGAGAATAACCGCCCTTCGGGGCGTTGGGGATAGAAGTTCCAAACGTTGCGGGATGTTGCGGGGTCATGGGAAGGAGGGTCCGGCCACACGTCACTGCCGATCGTTCCTTCACACACACTCAGGCTTGTCCTGGGGCAAGGGGGACGAAAAAGCATGCAACGGACCCTTCGGACCGGTTGACTCTAAACTAGCCATTTATCCCCGCAACAGGGCAAGGTCTCCCCTCCGGACCTTGCCCACTTTTTTGCGCCTGCCGGCAGGCCGGTTCGTCATCGCCTCGGTGCACCCCGATTCGAAAAACATGCTCTCGCAACGGCGCGAAAGCATGGCACCCGCGCGATAGCGGAGAATAGCCGCGACTGACAGGGAGCGGCGTTGTACGGAAGCGTAGAGGCGTGGCCGGCCGTCATACCTTCGCAGCGGATGCCGGGGCCTTCAGCAGGTCTCCGGCGGTCAGGTCCCCTTCCCTGCCGGCTTGTCGGCCCGTCGCAAGGATCCACTGGATGAGGGCGTCCACGACCTCCGGGTCGAACTGTCGGCCGGACTCCTCGATGAGAATCTGCATGGCCTCGGGCAGGGACCGGGCGGCGCGGTAAACGCGGTCGGAGGTGATGGCGTCGAAGGCGTCGGCGACGGCCAGGATGCGAGCCCCCCGGGGGATCGCGTTGCCCGAGATGCCGTCGGGGTATCCTTTGCCGTCCCACCGCTCGTGATGGTGCCGGACGAGGGGGACCTCGCGCTCCAGCAGGCGCATCTCGTCAAGGATTTCGATGCTTATGAGGACGTGTCTCTGTATGACGCGGCGTTCGTGGTCGGCCAGCGAGCCGCGCTTCCGCAGGATGCTGTCGGGTACGCCGACCTTGCCGATGTCGTGGACCATGGCGGCGCGGCGGACGACGGCAATCTCCTCCGGTTCCAGACGGAGGGTCTCGGCGATGGCGACGGCGTAGCCGGTGACGTTCCCCGAGTGGCCCTTGGTGCACGAGTCGCGGGCCTCCAGGGTGCGGGCGAGGCTCCAGAGGCTCTCGACGAACGCCTCCTTGGATTGGAGGCTGACCTTGGCGACTTCGCATCGCAAGGTCTCGACCTGGTCAGTGGCGACGAGGGCGTCCGGCGCCTGGTCGTGGCGGATCTGGTTCCAGGTCAGGGTACGGTCGCGTCCGGCGTGCTTGGCGGCATAGAGGGCCTCGTCGGCCAGGCGGACCAGGCCGTCGGCGGTGGTGACACCGTCCGTCTGCCGGCCGGAGACGCCGGCGCTGACGGTCACCTGAAGCGACCGGCGCCCGTCGGAGATTGTCCGCTGCGAGAAGGCCTTTCGGACGCGTTCGACGGCGCCGACGGCCTCCTCGACGCGCGTTTCGGGCATGAGGATCATAAACTCGTCGCCGCCGTAACGGGCGGTGGTGTCGCAAGCGCGCGCCCCGCCTCGCAGGGTTTTGGCAAATTCCACGAGGACGCGGTCGCCGAACACGTGGCCGTGGGTGTCGTTGATGGCCTTGAAGCCGTCCACGTCGAGCATGACGAGCGCCAGGGGCAACTCGTGACGCTTGGCCCGCTGAATTTCGGTCTGGAGGATTTCCATGAACCGGCGGCGGTTGGCCAGACCCGTCAATTCGTCGGTAGTGGCGAGTTCCTCCAGTTTGGAGTTCGCCTGGCGCAGCGCCTCCTCGGCCCGTTTGCGGTCAGTGACGTCACGGCACACGCAGAAGACCAGTTTTTGCCCCGCCATGACGGCCCCGTTGGTGCTAACTTCCACGTCAATGATAGTGCCGTCCTTGCGACGGTGTTGCGTTTCGAAGTGCTCCCCTTTCTCGTCAACCTGGCGAAGCATCTCAACAAGTTGTTCAGGCGTCCACTGGTTGTCCCAGTCCCAGACGTGGAGTTGGCGAACTTCCTCAGGAGAATAACCCAGCATCTCGGCATAACTGCGGTTCGCCTCGTAGACCTTGCCGTTCTGGTCGAGGACGACGATTCCGTCTCTGGACTGCTCGACCAGGATGCGCCGCTGCATCGCCTCGTTGGCCGTTGCCTCCTGGCTCTCGCGCAGACGGACGTTCGCCTGCCGGAGGTCCTCCTCCGCGGCGCGGCGCTCGGTCACGTCCATATCCGTGCCGCGGTATCCGAGAAGGTTCCCACCGGCGTCCAGAATGGGAGCGGCGGTCGTCATCAGCCAGATGGGCTTGCCATTCTTGTGCACCGCGCGATTGGGGAATCCGCGGAACACCTCCTTGCGGCCGAACACTTCAAACGCTGCACGCTTCATCCCCTCACAGTCCTCGGGAGGGCAGAAATCGTAGAAATACTTCCGGCCGACGACCTCTTCAGACGTGTACCCGAGGATATCTTCGACCGCGCGGCTGGAATAGGTATAGAGCCCCTGGGCGTCGACTTCCCAGATCCATTCCTCGGCGGTTCGCGCCACTTCCTGGAATCGCTGTTCGCTTCGCCGGATCGCCTCTTCGGCACGTTGGCGTTCGGCAATCTCGCGCTTCAGGTTCTCGTTCGCCTTTGACAGGTCCGCCGTGCGTTCCCGGACGCGCTCTTCGAGTTTGTCGCGGGCGTCGGCCAGGGCGCGGACCTTTTTCCGGATTTCGGCGTCGCGGACCTTGATGCTGCGGACCATGGCGTCGAAGGCGGCAACCAGTTGGCCGATCTCGTCCCGCGTCGGCGGGGGCAGCGAGACGTCCAGCGCGCCGGTCTTCAAGGCGTCGGCGGCCACCGTCAGGCTGTGCAGCGGCGCCAGCATCCGCCGCGTCACCACCAAGGCCACCGGCACAAGGATGACGGCAAGGACGAGCGTCAGCAGAAGGTTGCTCCGGAGTTCGGCGTAAATCTCTCGCCGGACCGTCTCCCGATGGAAACTGAGCCGGAAAGTCCAGGGGACGTTCCCGGTGCGCATGCGCATGGGGACGACCCAGGTTTCGACGCCGGGGCCCTCGTCGGCGGCGAGCAAAGGCTCGTGCAGGTCGGACGACACGCGCCCCATGACAGCCGCGGAGTGCTGGTCATCGCTCTCCTCAAGCGGGCAGTCGGAAAGGATGACATGTCCCGCGCCATCCACGATGTGCCAGGAGACGAAATTCTCGTTCTCGGCGATGGTAGCGAGCAACTCGAAGGGCCAGATTTCCTCGTGGTATCCGGCCTCGACCTGGGAGGAAGCGGCCTGGGCGTAGAGGCGCTGCTCCTGGCGCAGCAGTTGCGTCAGGCGCTGGGCCTCGCGGACACCGCTCACAGTCGCCAGAACGGCGACCGCCCCGAACGCCAGGCCCAGGGACCACAGGTACACCTT
>DATLBA010000024.1:0-51559 GCA_035527275.1 Phycisphaerae bacterium | reverse complement strand
GCTCAGCAGGTTCTGGTTGCGGCAGACTCGCGGGGGGCGGGGAACCAATCCCGCGTTGACCGTATTCAGGCGCTACCGCCGCGCCGGCGGTCGGCTCGTGGTGTACGTCCATGTCTTCTTCCCATCCCAATATCCCAGTACGACTGCCCACGTTATCGGACTATCTAATCAGCGGACTTTAGAGATTCTTTTTGGGCTTGTCGCCGCCCTGAGGACCCTCCAAGAAGTCGGGGTTGTCGGCCCCGACAAGAACCGGCGCCGCCCCGAACAAAATTTCACCCTATCGCCCCCTCTGCTTCTTTCGATCACGCCCGTTCCTCTGCCGTGCAGACTCACGTGCCTCGTCGAGCCGGACCATCGGGATATCCGGAGGAAGGCGGCCGACCAACGAGTGGAGCATCCCGAGAAAGAGCAGCCCTGTTTCCCCCGCTCGAAGCGTCTGACCGATTCGCTCAGCAATGTAATGGTCCCGTTTTTCGAGAATACGTTTGCCGAGGTCGCTCTGGACTGGCTGCCGGTTCCCCGCCCCCCGCGAGTCTGCCGCAACCAGAACCTGCTGAGCCAGTTCGTATTCTTCGAGAAGGAACTCGGGAGATTCCGTCCCGGTGATCTTGGCCCCTCTCCCCATCAAGTCCAGCAGGAGCAGATGGTTCTGGCTTCCGGCTTGCGCCAGATCTCTGACGATCTGCGGTTCATGACCGCAGTTCGGCAAGCCGTCCTGATACAGCCGGACCTTACCATAATCGAGGGCGAGCGCTTCGACCCCCGCTCGAATCTCTCTCCACATCCGGTCCACGGCCTGGACGTGTTGCCGCCATTTTGCCCGGCCCATCTTCCGAACATAGAGATTCCTGACCCGCTCTCTCATGTCCCCCAGGTCGGCCTGCGAATGGATGATCGGAATCCAGATCAAGGGTCTTTGGACGTTCTTCGGCATAGGTGTGCCGATCCACCGATCATTGCGCCCGCAGCCTGGCGGCGTAACCTGTTTCTTCGGTGACACTTATGGTAGCCTCCGAGGCGTCTGATCACAACTTTTTTCGGAGGCCGATTTGCCTGAAAACCACGGTTGTCCGAACCTATTTCTACCCAATCACTGGAGCCGCCGCGTCAAGGACCAACTCTGGCGCGATTATGGGGCGCCGGCCGACCGCGACAAGTTCACCTACACCTACGACCGAAACTCCAACCGCCTCTACCGCGAAAACACCGGCACGGCCGACCTGGACGAACTCTACGCCTACGACAACCTCAACCGCCTGACGACGTTCCATCGCGGCGACCTCGACGGCGACAAGGATGAGATCGTCGTGGCCGACCGCGAGTACGGCGAGGCCTGGGACCTGACGGCGGTGGGGAACTGGGAGGATTACCAGATCGACCACGACGGCGACGGCGATTACGACGACGGCGCGGGCGACCTCGACCAGGACCGGACCCACAACCTCGTCAACGAGATCTGGAACGCGACCGCCGCTGACGCCATTACCGAAGGCGGAGGCCAGACCGCCTGGGCCAGCCCCGTCTATAGCGCGCGCGGCAACATGACAAGTGTCCCGACACCTTCGGATTTGACAGCAGTCTATACCGTGACGTATGATGCATGGAACCGGCTGGTGGAAGTGAAGAGTGGGGCGAACGTGGTCCTGAAGTGCGAATACGACGGTCTGGGTCGCCGCACCAAAAAGCACATCAACACCGGTGTGGACCAGGTCTACGACGAGTTCCGCCACTTCTACTACAACGTCTCGTGGCAGATCCTCGAGACGCGCCTCTCGGAGAGCGAGGACACGGCGCCGGACGGCCTTCAGCCGGAATATCAATATGTGTGGTCCCTGCGCTACATCGACGCCCCGGTCCTTCGGGATGAGAACACCGACGAGGACGACCTCTGTGACGACGAGCGGCTCTATTACCTCACGGACGCCAACATGAACGTCACGTGCCTCACCGACACCGGCGGCGATGCGGTTGAACGCTACGTCTACGATCCGTATGGCAACTGCACCGTCTACGACGACGATTGGTCCGACCAGATCGCCTGGGCCGCCTCCAAGAAAAACAACATCCGCTTCTGCGGCTATTATTTTGACAACGAGACCGGCCTCTACAGTGTGCGCAACCGGGTCCTGCATCCCTACCTCGGCTGGCTCTCCCGCGATCCGGTCGGGTATGCGGATGGGATGGGGCTGTATGAGTATGTCATCTCGAACCCAGTTCTCCTAACGGACTCGCAAGGCCACTCTTGGTGGGACTGTTGCGACGAGTGTGACAAGGAACATTCACACCAGAAAGTCAGTCCGGTTGGTTGGGAGGTAAAGTGGGTTTGGAGCCCTTGTTCGCCCGACGATGCGAGGGGAATGGAAGAAGCCGCCGAGTGGATGAAAGACCAATTGGGAAACCAACAAACTGGCGACGAGCTTGGGTTCAGCAAAGTGCAGACGATGTTGGCTGAGGCATGCATTGAGGGAGCCAACAGAGCTGAGCAGCTAGCGCGGAAACGAGACGGGGTAGCAATCTGGATAAAGGTCAAAGCAGAATGTTGCGAGCAGCAGTCTTGTTGGTTTTTCTGGGAATACCTTGATTGGGAGGAGCGCGAGTATTGGCATCCGTGCTCAGCCCGCGGCCGTGGTCGACAATCGCTGGGCGGATTTGCTGTCGATGATAAGGGGGGTATTGCCAAGGCCATTTCCGGCTGCTACCAAGAAGCGACGAGCGCATTTGATTGCCAAAAAGCAAAGTGAGATAAATGATGGCCAACGTTAAGCGATATGCGGTGCTTGGGTTGCTCCTTGTATCACCTGTTGTCTGTGGCTGTGGCGAACCGGTGGAGCCCTCGTTTTTTGCGGGCACTTGGACCCCGGTATACCATGGCGGTGGTGACATGCGTATCGACATCGCGGAACGCGAGGTTGTCACATGGCTGGGTGTGGAGCGTCCTCCCTGCACGCTCAAGATAGAGCGAATCACCCCCATCGAGCGGGGGATTCGCCTCACGCTCCGCCCATTACCCCTCGTGGAGGATCAGCCCGCTGACTTCACTGTCGACTGGGAATTTAGCCGAATTGGGCCGAACAAAATGCGAGTAACTGACGGGCAGGGCGATAGTAGCGTATGGGCCAGAGTCGAGCCCTCGAATACGGGCGGTGGATAGAAGCGGGGCGGGCCAGAAGCCCCGAGGTCAAGTACGTCTGGAGCGTGCGCTACATCGACGCCCCGGCTGAGGCGCACGGCGCTCGCCGTTAGGCCGTTGGCCATCCAGATCGAAAATCCAAAATCGGCAATCGAAAATGTGCTCCCCGTGTCGCCTCCGTCACTCAGGCACTCAGGGACCCAGGCACGCCCTTGGCGCTGCCATTTTGGCAGGCCGAAGCGGCGTGGGACCCGGGCCGCGCCCGCGCGGATAATGAGCATACGCTCATAACCGGCGGCGGAAAACGCCCGCGGACGCATCGTCGCATCGGCATGCGTAGGGGGCAAAAAGGGGGTCCAAAAGCGCCAATTTGGGCCCAATTCCGACCAAAAACGCATAAAAAGTCAAAAAAGCCGCCCGAAAACGCCTTGCCCATCTTAACATTTCGGCCCCCTAACCGCCTTGGCGCTAGCGCCAGGCCCGATTTGGCCTCCAAAAGGGGCCAAAATCCCCCAAAACCCACCCAAAACCGCCCGCCAACATATCGGCCATGCGCAATATGTCCAACCAACCGCGGGCGGACGGCAACTACTGCCTCTTGCCCCCAAGTGTACACCCGAGCGGGGTGATCTACCGGTGGGAGGTCCCGCTCCCCAAAGGCAGCCTGCCCCTGATCGACCCTCCGGCGTGCGGGCTGCTGCCGATGCCACCGGAGAGGGAGACAACACCCGCGCCAGCGCCGCCTGACACGGCCCAGCAAAGGTGGCTACGTCGAGGCTTGAGCCAGCGGACGCATCGGTTTCTGAAACTCGGGGCCGAACTACCACCACCGGAACGCCGAACTCTTCTGCGCGGCCTGCGACATGAAGGCCAACAGCGTCCGGCGCGACAACGCCGAAGGGATGCTGCTTGAAGCGTGCGGCAAATGCGACCCGCCGTATCCGCCCGAGGAAGCCTTAGCCAGCATCGAGAGCGCCTACAGTGAACCTCGCACGTCCATCAAGGCCCCCGAAAGCCCTCTGGGCCCCTACACGGTGCCCCGGTGCATCGCCCAGCGGCACGACCTGAAGGCGTCGGACAAACTGGTCTGGGCGGCGCTCGACTACCGGCAGTGGAACAAGGCCGACTGTTTCCCGAGCATGGCCACCATCGCCAAGGACACCGGCTTGAACCCCGACACAGTAAACGAGGCCGTGAAGCGGCTAGAGAAAGCCCGTCTGCTTACGGTGGAACGGTCCGAAGGGGAAGTCAATCACTACACGACTCACCTGCCGGAAATCCCGTCAGGTTCACCAGGCGAAGGCGAAGGGCCGGAACGGCGGACGACGCCGATCCCCTGACGGAGAAGCCGACACTAATAACCATGGAGTGCCTTTGGGTGTAGAACCTCCCGGCTGTCGGGCGCGAGGCGCGCGAAGGTAGAAACAAAGAGGCTATTGGCACTTGACAGTGACGCGCAAGACGTTATCATGGAAACAGAGCAAGCTCCTCCTGGTAATTAGTGACGGGATTTCCGAATGGCCGGGAAACGGACCGACATGGAACGGCAGCTGACAAAGGCCATTGTGGAATCGCCGCTCAGCCTGAATCAGTTGGCGGCCCGGTGCGGCGTCGACGTGAGTGTGCTCTCCCGCTTCGCGCGGGGCGAACGCACCATGACGCTGCCGACGGCCGCACGGGTTGCCAAGGTCCTTGGACTGGAACTCAAGCCGGCGAAGCGCCGGCCAAAGAAAGGATAAGCCATGGCGAGCGTGTTCAAGCCCACGTACACCCGACCGATCCCCGAGGGCGCGAAGCGGTGCAAACTCAAAGGGAAACCCGCCGTCCGGTACACGGACACGCGGGGCAAGGTTCATATCCGGCCGGTCCACTATGGCAAGGACGGCAGGCCAACGGGCCAGATGGTGTGCGAGCAAGGCCACTGGTGGATCAAGTACCGTTTGCCAGACGGCAGCACACGCCGCGTGAAAGGGGTACACGGACAAGAGCGCCTCCGAACACGAAGCCGCCCGGCTGGAGCGCGAAGCGGCGCGCATGGCGTCGGGGTTTATCGAGGTAGAAGAAAAGCACCTGTCCGCGCCGATCAGCCAGCACGTCGAAGCGTACCTTGAGGACCTGGAGCGGGCCGGGCGAAGCCAGAAATACCGGGAAATCCTTGAGGGCCGCGTAGGCAGAATCCTTGACGAGTGCGGGTGGCAGACCTTGAGTGTGGTTCGCGCGGCCAACCTGACTGCGCTCTTGGCCCGCCTCAAGAGCCAAGGACTGGCTGCCAAAACGGTCAACGAATACCTGAACGCAGCCAACGCCTTCCTGAACTGGTGTGTGGCCCAAGGCAGGCTATCAGCCAACCCCGTGGCAACAGTCCAACGCACGGACCAGACTGTGAAGGCCCGTCGGAGACGCGCGTTGACGCTGGACGAGATACGTCACTTGCTGGGTGCCGCCGGTCCGCGTCGGCTGCTTTATCTTGTGGCGGTAACGACTGGCCTGCGGCGGGGTGAGTTGGAGGCACTCCAGTGGGGCGATCTCCGACTGGACAGCCCGCGTCCGTTTATCGCCCTCCGGGCCGAGGCCACAAAGGCACGACGCGCCGACAGCGTGCCGCTTCGCCAAGACGTGGCCGCGGAACTCCGCGCTGCCAGGCCGAAAGCGGTAGGCCCTGAGAACAGGGTGTTCGGACGTATCCCCAGGATGCGAGACCTCCGGCCTGACTTCGACCGGGTCGGCATTCCGGATGAGGACGCCGAAGGTCGAAAGGCAGACTTCCACAGCCTACGGGTGACTCTCGGTTCGATGCTGGCCAAGAGCGGCGTCGCACCCCGCACGGCCATGGAACTCATGCGGCACACTGACCTTCGCCTGACGATGAACGTCTACACGGACCCGAGCATTTTGAACACGTCGGGCGCGGTGGAGCAATTACCGGACTTTGGCGGCGCGGATGAGGCCGCCAGCGGCGTTCGCACAGGGACCTACGACGTCCCCCTCTCCTCCCCAAAAACAGACGCGCGAAAAGTATTGCCCAAAAGTATGGTGCGCCCTGTCGTTTTGGGGCACACACAGGCACACAGCAACCCCTCTCACGACCACGGGAACGCATATAGGCGCAAAGAAATGGTGGAGGCGGTGGGAATCGAACCCACGTCCGGATGCCTGTGACCTGAAGCCTCTACGCGACTAGTCGGTCTATTTCATCTCGGCCCTCGCGGCTCCGGCCGACAGGATCCGCAAGCGCCCAGCCGGGACTGGAAAGTTCACCGACGTCGCTCCCGGCCGACTGGTCGGCTAGCCCGCGAGAGTGACGCCCGGCCCCGAACCCACGGGCGGGTCCGGGCGGACGTGGCTGCTTGCTTTAAGCAGCCAGTCTTATGCCTGTATCGGCATTTTTATTGTGCCGGCGGTTTTAAGAGGTGGCCGACAACCTCTTCGCGCAACTTCAGGCCCGCTAAGGCCCCGTCGAAACCAATCGCCCCCACTTGAACCTTAGTAAGTATAACCCAATTTGCCGCCCAAATCAAGCCGCAAAGCCCGCCCGTGACAAGTCGGGGCGCTCCGCCGCCGGACATATCTGTCGCCCACCGGCACCGCGGGGCGGCGGCTCGACCATGCCGGCCCCTTGCCAAAACCCTTGCCACGGCCTCCGGACCCCGCTAGATTCCTCCACAGCGAACTCTTGGCAAAGGGAAAAGGGAAGCCGTGACGAAGCAACCACTGGACGAACAAACCATCCGCTGCCGCGCGGCCAAGGTGGGCCAGGAGCACGTGTTCCGCTTCTGGGACGACCTCCCGAGGGAGGGCCGGGAGCGGCTGCTGGCGGAATTGGCCGAGGTAGACTTTGAGGAACTCACGCGCCTGGTCGCCGACCACCTGACGTCACGCCGCGAGGCGGAACTGCCGAAGGACCTCCAGCCGGCCCCGTTTATACCTTTGCCAAAAACGGATGCGGAACGCGAGCAGCGCTGCCGCATGCAGAAACTTGGGGAAAAGACCCTCGCAGCAGGCCGGGTGGCGGCGTTGACCGTCGCCGGGGGCCAGGGGACGCGGCTCGGCTACGACGGCCCTAAAGGGGCCTTCGAGATCGGCCCCGTTTCGGGCCGGCCCCTTTTCCAGATTTTTGCCGACGGCATCCTCGCCGCTCACCGCGCTTACGGTGTGCCGATTCCCTGGTACATCATGACCAGTCGGGTCAACGACCGCGCCACCCGCGACTTTTTCGAGGCCCGGAACTATTTCAACCTGCCGCGCGGCGACGTCAAGTTCTTCGCGCAGCGCATGATGCCTGCCGTCGATTTCGAGGGGAAACTGATTCTCGCCGACCGGGACCGACTGTTTTGGTCCCCCGACGGCCACGGCGGAACCCTCCGCGCGCTGGCGCGGGCCGGGATGCTTGAGGACTTGGCGGCGCGCGGCATCGAGCACATCAGTTACTCCCAAGTCGATAACCCTCTTGTGCTGTCGCTCGACCCGGTCTTTATCGGCTTTCACGCGGACTCGGGAAGCGAGATGTCGAGCAAGATGGCACGCAAGCGCGACGCCCGCGAGAAACTCGGCCATTTCTGTCTTTCGGGCGGGCGGCTCCACGTCGTCGAATACAGCGACATGCCGGGCGAGTTGGCTGAAGCGAAAACCCCCGACGGGCGTTTGTGCTTCGCGGCTGGGAGCATCGCGATTCATATCCTGGCGCGGCGTTTCGTGGAGCGCCTGACGGCGGGGGGCAAGTTCGCCCTGCCCTTTCACCGGGCCGACAAAAAGATTCCCTACGTCGATGCCCGGGGCCGGCGGAACGAGCCGACCGAGCCGAACGGCGTCAAGTTCGAAACGTTCATCTTCGACGCCCTGCCGATGGCCGAGAATCCACTTGTCCTGGAGATCGACCGGGCGCGCCAGTTCAGCCCCGTCAAAAACGCCGAAGGCGAGGACAGCCCCGCCACAGCCCGGCGCGGCATGGTTCGCCTGGCCGCGGCCTGGCTCGAGGAGGCTGGCATCGAAGTCCCGCGCAGCGAGAGTGGTGAGCCGAAGTTTAAGGCCGAAATCAGCCCGCTGGCCGCACGAAACGTCCAAGAACTTCGCAACCTCGTTCAGCGGCTCGGCATCAAGACCCTCACCGCCGACCTGTATCTGGGTCCCGAATACGCATAACACGATGAAAAAGGCGCCTGACAACCTTTTTCAAAGGATCAGCATCGCGTCGCCGTAACTGTAGAAGCGATACCCCGTGTGCTTCGCCTCTTCGTAGGCCGCTAAGGTGCGCTCCCGCCCGGCAAATGCGCAAACCAGGGCAAGCAGCGTCGTCCGCGGGAGGTGAAAGTTCGTGGCCAGCGCATCCACCGCGCGGAACTCGTACGGTGGGCGGATGAAGAGGTTCGTCCAGCCCTGCGCCGGCCGCCCCTCTCGCCCCTCGGCCGCCGACTCCAGCGCTCGGACTGTCGTCGTTCCAACCGCGATGATGCGGGACCCCAAGGCTCGGGCGCGGTGGATCGCCGCTGCCGATGCCTCCGATATCTCGAAATATTCGGCATGCATCCGGTGGTCGGCCAGCCGCTCGCACCGGATCGGCTGGAACGTTCCCAGCCCCACGTGCAGCGTCACGCTGGTTCGCTCGATGCCCTTCTCCGCCAGCCGGTCCAAAACCTGAGGTGTGAAATGAAGGCCCGCCGTCGGCGCCGCCACGGCGCCGTCGCGCCGTGCGTACACGGTCTGGTAGTCCGCAAGGTCATCCCTGCGTCGCGGGTCGCCCGGGCCTTGCCGTCGGATGTAAGGCGGCAAAGGCGCCTGCCCGATTCGTCGCAGCAGCGTAAGCGCATCGGCGTCCCCCGGCGGCCCGATGCGCCACAGGCCGCCTTCGCGCCGCTCCAAAAGCCTAATCTCGGCGTGCGTCTTGCCGTCCGGGGCTACCAGCCCGAGCGTTTCGCCTTGCTTGATGCGGCCGCGACCCCGGAGCAGCACTTCCCACACCCCGCCCTCCAAGACCTTCAGGAAACAGCCTTCGATGCGAGCCCCGCCCGCGCGGCGGGCCGTGAACGCTGCCGGAATCACGCGCGTGTCGTTCAGAACCAGCAGGTCGCCGGCCCGAAGAACGTCCGGCAGATCGCGGAATCGCCAATGCGCAAGGCTACCCGCCTCCCGGTCCAGGACCAGGAGGCGTGCGGCATCCCGCGGCCGGGCAGGCTCCTGTGCAATCCGCTCGGGCGGCAGGTGGTAATCGAAGTCGGAAAGCATGGCCTCGCGGCTGCTCATCAGCGCTCTCTCACGGCGTGTCACGCAATTGTAACGGCTTCTCTCGGGGTGGGCAACGGCCCGCCGCTTGACACTGCGCCGGGACCCGGCCTACAATCGCGGCCGATGAACACGATTCGCCGACAAATCATCTGGCTGCTCCAGTACGGCACGCTTCGCTTCGTCCAGATGCTGCTTCAATGCTTTCCGATTGACACGAACCTCCGGACCGCCCGCTTGGCGGGAACCATTCTGTATTGGCTGGACCGGCGGCACCGGCGCGTCGCCCTGGAGAACCTGCGCGCGAGTTTCCCGGGCGCCGAGGAACGGACCCTTCGGCGCCTGGCGCGGCGCTCCTTTCAGCACATGATCATGGTCGGCGCCGAGGTCTTGTGCGCGCCGCGGCTTGCCCAGTTCAACAGTTTTTTCCGGCACGTCGAACTCGGGCCCGGGATGGACGCTGTTCTCGACCTATTGGCCTCCAACCGCCCCTGCATTGTCGTGGGAGGCCACTTCGGGAACTGGGAAGTCGGCGCCTGCATGATGGCGGCCGTGGGGTTTCCGACCACATCCATCGGTCGGCCGCTTGATAATCCGTACCTCGACCGCCACATCTGCAAGATTCGCGAATCCTCCGGCCAGCGCATCCTCTCGAAACACGGCATGACGGAAATCGCCTTCGAGGAACTCCGGGAGGGTACGCGGCTGGCGTTCCCGGCCGACCAGGACGCAGGGAGGCGCGGCTTCTTCGTCGATTTCTTCGGGCGAAAAGCCAGCACCTACAAGAGCATCGCCTATCTCGCCCTTGAGGAAAGGGCGCCCATCGTCGTCGGCGGCGCGTATCGGGTGGGCAACCGATTCCGCTACCGCGCCGTCGTCACGGACATCATCGATCCGGCTGAGTACACAAAAAACCTCGACGGCGCAATGGCCATCACCCAGCGGTTCACGACGGCGCTAGAGCGCGTCGTCCGGATGGCGCCCGACCAGTACCTCTGGGTCCACCGGCGCTGGAAAACCCGCCCGCCGGAGGAGCGCAGAGCGGCCGCGGCTCCGAAGACTTAAATTTCACTCACCTCACCCCGCCGCCGGCGGCGCGCCGATTCCGACAGCCCCACCAGGACGAGAATCACCCCCACTGCAGGCCAGAACTCCAAATAGGCGAAGGTCCGCCACGAACCTTCAGGCCAGCCCTCCACTGCCAGCCTCACCGCGCCGACCATCGGGCTGACCTCAAGCAGCCGGGGCATCGCCAGGCCCATCGTTTCACCGGCGGCATAGGCGATCATCAAAGGGCCGGCTGCCACTTCCCGACCACTCACTGACCACGCCACCAAAGCGAACGGAACAGTCAGCGCAAAGAGCCTCACCAGTTCAAGGAGGCCGGCGCCGACCCAGCGAAAGGAAATCCGTTGGCCGCGCGCCTCGCCCGCCGACGCCAGCGCCGGCCAGAACGGCCAAATGGACACGAGGAAAAACGCCATTCCCGCCGCCAGCGCCGCAGGCGCCGTCTCCGCCGCCAGCCACGGAAGTTTCACGTCGAGGTGCGGCTCAATCAGAAGCGACGACGCCAACCACACCAATAGCCAGAGGCACTAGACGAAGGGAAGGAGAACCCAGGAACCGCCGCGTCTGCTGCGCCCCGCATCACTTCTTGAGGTGCCGCTCCGGCGCGTCGCCTGGATGCGGCTCATCGGTCAACTCCGCAGACGATGGCGAACCACACTCGAACGCCGGCAGATGGCTTCGTTCGGAATGTCGATATACGAAAGGACGCCGTCAATTCGCCCACCCAGGCGCTCGTAAACAAAATCCAGATAGCCGACCTTCGCACCGAGACTCTTTTCCTGAAGCATGGCGGCTTCGGGGGTCGGCGCCTTACCCCACTTAATTTGCGTCCGGCCAGTGGTGTAGAGGGCGATCTCGGTGTCCCGCGGGTCGCGCCGGCCGCCGAAGTTTGAAACATCCACCGTCGTCAGCCGGAACCGCTCCCGCCGCGGCGTAACGGCTTCCGCGACACGGACGCCCGCCTGAAGGCTGGCCCCCTGCCACACGCGCCCGGGCTGAGGCGTCGGTTCACGACAACCCGTGATGACCAGTAGTCGGGTCTGCCCGAGGCGCGGCTCGCGATACACGCCCGGCAGGCGCACGCCCTGAGCGTCCACCAGATAGAAACCATCGCGCCCGGCCATCTGGACGAACGCAATCGGCCGCCTGAACTTGAGGCTTACCTCAAGCGGCGGACGGCCCGACGTGACGCGCGGGTCACGCTTCACCACCCGATCCACACGCTCGACCCACACGGTTTTCTCATACGCCCGCGCGATCCGCTCGCACAGCGTCGGATCCAGAAGACTGAAACGCTCCGGCAACTCCTGCCGCACGTCGATCTCAGCGAGGATGGCCGGTGTCATCCAGTCGGGACCTTCCACCAAACGCAGGCAATCGCGCGACATCTGGTATGCGGGCGCCCCGGCTAAGCCCTCCCCCAACCGGCCGAACGCCAGCGCAACCAGAACGCCGACGATGAGCGGTAGCGTTACCGCCAGCGCCCCCTTCAGGAATCGGCGGGCAACGCCCGTCCCGCCCGAAATTTGCGGCACCTTGATTTTCTTACGCCGAGCCAATTGACTCCTCCGTATCCTGTTCACAAGTCTTCGGCGGCACGCTCCGCTCGCGCGCCAGCGCCACGATCCGCTCGCATAAATGCCCGAACGTAATGCCGGCGTGCACGGCCGCCTTCGGCACCAGACTGTGGCTCGTAAAGCCGGGAATCGTATTCACTTCCAGCACCTGGGGCTCGCCTTCCGGCGGCAGGATCAGGTCCACGCGCGACAGGTCGCGGCAGCCAAGCGCTTCGTGGGCCGCGAGCGCCACCTCGACCATGCGTGCTTCCACCTCGGCCGCCAAGCCATGATTAAAAATGTATTCGGTCTCATCCGACTCGTACTTGAAGTGAAAATCATAAAGACCGCCGGGCGTGCGGATCTCGGCGACCGGAAGCGGCCGCTCACCCAAGATACCGACGGTCAGTTCCTTGCCGACGATGCGGCGTTCGATGAGCGCCGCGTCGTAGTCGGCCCACAGGCCGCGCACCGCCGTCCGAAGCGATTCGAGCGAGCGACAGGCGCCCAGGCCGAAACTCGAGCCCTCGGCAATCGGCTTGACGATCAGGTCCGGCCCAAGCGCGTTATAGGCCTCCTCAATCACGGCCTCCTCGCCGCGCCGTGCCACGCGAAACGCCGGCGTCGGCACGCCCTCCTCGAAGAACCGCTGCTTGGAGACCGCCTTGTCCATGGCCAGACGGCTCGCCTCAGGGCCACTGCCGGTGTAGCAGACGCCGAGCGCCTCCAGTTCATTCTGGACCTGTCCGTCCTCGCCCCACGCGCCGTGCAGCGCCAGAAACGCGACGTCCACATCCTTGAAAAGGTGCGGCGTGATGTCGCCCGGCCGCACGTCACACGGCCGCACGTCGTGCCCCAGCGCCTCGAGCGCCTCCGCAACTGCCCGGCCGCTTTCGAGGCTGACGGCCCGCTCGCGCGAGCATCCGCCCATCAGGACGCCAATCACAAGCGTCCCTGGCTCGACAACCTTTTCGGACCTCACCTGCGGCGCTTCGGCGCTTACGGCCAAACCTGTATCTCCAACTCCAGGTACACGTCGAAACGTTCCTTGACGGCTTTGCGGACCTTGTCGATCAGCGCGAGCAGATCGGCCGCCTTCGTCTTCTTCTTGTCCTTGACGACGATGTAGTTGGCATGTTTGCGGGAGACCACGGCGCCCTTGACCGACTCGCCCTTCATGCCCGCCTGGTCGATGAGCGCCCCGGCGGACATCCCGCGTGGATTCTTGAAAACGCACCCGGCGCTCGCCGCGCTGGTGGGCTGCGTGTTCTTGCGGGCGATCCATATCTTCTTCATCCGCGTTAGAATCGCCCGCTCGCTGTCGGGCATGAGACGCAACGCCGCCTCGAGAATGAACCGGGCGGAGATGTTGCTTGACCGATACGCGAACGCCAGATCGTCGCGCTCGCGGTAAAACGCCTGGCCGTGCACATCCATCACCTTGACGCGCTCGACCGTCTGGCCGATGTCGCCGAAGGCGCCGCCGGCGTTCATCCGAACGCCGCCGCCCACCGTGCCCGGGATGCCGACGAGACATTCGACGCCCGAAAGGTGCGCCCGCGCCGCCTGCCGGACCACCGCCGACAGTGGCGCCGCCGCGCCCGCCCGCAGCAGATTCGCCTCAATGCTTATCTCGCCGAAGCCTTTGCGGTCCAGTTGGATGACAGCGCCCGAAACACCCTCGTCCTTCACGAGGAGGTTCGACCCGCGGCCCACAGCCCGCACCTCGATACCAGCCTTGTTGCACCGCGCCAGCACGTCGGCGAGTGCTTCTTCGCTGCGCGGCCGGATGAAATATTCGGCCGACCCTCCCACGCCGAACGTCGTCATCTCCCCCAGTGGAAAAACCTTTTCGACGACTTCCTCAAGGCCCTTGAAAATCTTCATTGTCCACCCTTAAGGTTCGCACCCGGAATCGACATCCTGCGGCCGCGCGCCAATCCCCCCCGAAGGTCCTCCAGCAACGGTTTTCCCAGGCGCCACACGTCGCCGGCGCCCATGACCATCAGCAGGTCACCGGGCGCCAGACTTTCCGTCAGGAAGCGGCGAATCGAATCAAACGACTCGATGTAAACGGCGTCCGCGCCCTGGTTCTGAACCTCGCCGACCAAGTCCTGGCTGCGGACCGCCTGCCGCTCGTTCTCACTATCGCGGACAAAATAAATATCCGGAACAATAATCTTATCGGCCAGGACGAGGGCCCGCGCAAAATCTTTCAGGAGAAAGCGCGTGCGGCTGTGCTGGTGGGGCTGAAAGACGACCCACAACCGCTTTGGCTCGAACCGCAGCCGCGCCGCCTTCAACGTCGCCGAGATCTCCGTCGGGTGATGGGCGTAGTCGTCCACGACCGTCACACCGCGTGCCTCGCCCAGCACGTCCATCCGGCGCGTCGCGCCCCGAAACTCACCGAGCGCCCGAGTGACCACCTCGGCCCGCGCTCCTGCCCAATGGCACAACGCCGCCGCCGCCAGCGCGTTCAGCACGTGATGCTGACCCGCCAACGACAGCCGCACCGAACCATACAGGTCGCGCCCGCAGTAAACGTCGAACGCGAACCGCCCCTGGTCATGCTCGAGGTGCTCGGCGCGCCAATCCCACGAGCCGCCGATACCGAACGTCTCGACCGCCGCGCGGGCGCTCCGGCTCAACTGCGGCAAGGCAAGGTCCGCTCCGGGAAGGACGAGAAGCCCGTCGGAAGAGACCCGTGCGGCAAAGGCGGCAAACGCCTCGCGAATCTCTTTAAGACCGGAATAGTAGTCGAGGTGATCCTCTTCGATGTTGAGGATGCAGGCCGCCTCGGGCCCCAGGTGCAGGAACGAGCGATCGTACTCGCACGCTTCAACCACCAGATGCGGCCCCGCGCCGACGTGCGAACCGCCGCCCAGTTGCGGCACGTCGGCGCCGATGACGAAACTCGGGTCCAGCCCCGCCTGCCTCAGCGCGAAACCAACCATGGCAGTCGTCGTGCTCTTCCCATGCGTACCGCCGACCGCGATGCCGCGCCGAAGGCCCATCAAACGCCCGAGAAACGCCGCATACTTTTCCACCGGCAGGCCGCGCTTCCGCACCTCGGCCAGTTCCGGATTGTCCGGCGGCACGGCTGCGCTGACCACCACGCGCTCGACGCCCGGCGGAACGTGCTCGGCACGGTGGCCGATGTGGACGCGAGCGCCCAGATGCCCCAGCCGCCGCGTCGCCTCACTCTCTTTCACATCCGAGCCCGAAACTTCCCCTCCCTCGGCCAGGACAAACTCCGCAAGGCCGCACATGCCGCAACCGCCAATCCCGAGGAAGTAAATCTTGCGACCGGCGTACGGCTTCGACGTGTAAGCAGAACTTTGGCGGGTCATGCCTCGCTTCTCCAGGCGGAGTTTACGCCGCGGGCGTCCCTCTGTCAACGTCCGACAAAATCCAGGCGTGACGCCGCTCGGTCCGGCGGTCGGCTAGTTCGAGAATCGCACGGGCGACCACGTCGGCCGCGTCGCGCCGGCCCGCGGTGCGCGCCCGGACGGCCAGTTCATCCAGCCGGTGCAGGTCGCTCATCAGTGCCTCAAGAACCTCTCCGAGTTCCCGCCAGGTCGCGTCTTCCCTGGACCGGTCCTCCACGACGATGGCCGCGCCCATCGCCTCGACCGCCCGCGCCTGGCGCATCTGGTGCTGGTCGCGGTGAAAAGGATAGGGCATCAGGACGGCCGGCAGCCCGACCGCCAGGAGTTCGGCAAGGGTGGACGCCCCCGCCCGCGCGCAGACGAGGTCTGCCGCCGCATACGCCAGCCCCATGTCGTGCTCGTAGGCCCGCACCACCCCCGGAACCCTCATCTCGCCGTAGGCAGTCGCCACTCCCTCGTAATCCAGGTCGCCAGTCAGGTGAAGAACCTGCCAGCCTTCCGGCAGGCCGCGCTCGCTTAGCCACGCGAGGACAGCACGGTTGACGGAGTGCGCCCCGAGGCTCGCGCCGGTCACCAGGAGGGTCCGCCGCTCGGAGTCGAGGCCGAAGGCTGCCGCCGCGGAGGCGCGGTCGCGCCCCAGAAGACTCAGGCGGATGGGGCAGCCCGTCAGGCAGGCCAAGTCGCCGAAAGTCGCAGCAGTTTCCTCAAATTGGCAAAAGACGGCATCGGCGCGGCGCGCCAGGCGCCGGTTCGCCCGCCCGGGCACGATGTCCGGATTGACGACAGCCGTTGCCGCACCGTACTTCTGCCCGACGCGGACGGGCGCGTAACTCCCAAATCCTCCCAGTCCCACCACGATGTCTGGGCAGAACTCCCGAAACCGCCGCCGGGCCTGGTTCCCCGCGCGGGCGAGGCTGAGGACAAACACGGGCCAAGTCCACGGTTTCCGAGGGCGAAACGGGCGGGCCGAAAGCGGCGTCACAGGAAAGCCGGCCGGCGTGAGAATCTTCCGGTCCACGGCGCGGCGTGTGCACGAAAACGCAATGGCGACATCCGGCCTCAGCGAGGCAAGCGCCTCGGCAATCGCCAGACCGGGATACAGGTGTCCCCCTGTCCCGCCGCCCGCGAGGAAAATCTGTCGTCCATTCTCGCGCATCGACCCTCAACCTACTGGCGTACCCCCGCGACGCGGCGGTAGACGGATCGCCGGAGGTGGTCGGGCGGGAGGTCGCGCGAGCGCCCGCCCCGGGCAATCGAACCGAGCAGTCCCACCGCCAGACTCATCACAACCAGCCCGGACCCGCCGTAACTGATGAACGGGAGCCCGATCCCTTTGGCGGGCAGCGCACCGGTCACGACACCGATGTTCATCACGGCTTGGAGGCCAATCATGAGCAAAAGACCCGACGCCAGCAGAAACGCGAACCGCTCGGGCGCATTCCGGATGATCCGCCCGCCCCGCCACACCAGTGCGCCGAAGAGGCCAAGCACCAGAATCCCGCCGAGGATTCCCATCTCTTCAACCAGGACGGCAAAGATGAAATCGTTCGCGCATTGCGGGAGGTAAAACTTCTGGATGCCGGCGCCGAGCCCGACGCCAAACCATCCGCCGCGACCGATCGCCATCAGGCTCTGGACGATGTGCCAGCCGGCCCCGTCCTGGTGCGCCCACGGGTCGAGAAACGCGACGATCCGGTCCCATCGGTACGGAACGCGGTAAACAAAGAGCCAGAAGCCGAACGCCGCTGGAGGAATCATCGTGAAAAAATACCAGAGTCGGCACCCCGCGATCAGGCAGACGAGCGTCGCCACGGCGCCGATGAGCGCCGCCGTACCGAAGTCCTCCTTCGCAATCAGTATGCAGACGAAACCGATGACCACCATCGGCAGGAGAAACCCGCGGCCGAATCGCCGAGGATCGGTTCGCTCGCGGCCGTAGTACCAAGCCAGGAAGATCACCAGCGCGACCTTGGCGAACTCCGAAGGCTGGAGGCTGAACCTCAGGCCGCCCACCCCGAACCGGTACCAGCGCATCGGACTGGCGGTCGTGAAAGACAGGATAAAAAGCGGAACGAGCGCCCCGACAGCAACGACCATCGCCGCAAGGGCCACCCACCGGCTATTCAACCACCTCCACGGCAGCCATGCCGCCAGCACCATGGCCGCAAGCGCCACCGGCAGGAACATCAGGTGCCGCGTAAAGTAGTAACCGTCTTCGGACGGGTCCACCGTCCGGCTCGCGCTATAGACCACCAGGACGCCGATGGCCATCAGCGCGACAACCACGGCGGCCAGAACAGAGGCCTCACCCGGTGGCCGTCCCGCCCGGCGGCAGCCGATCACCTGTGCGCTTGCGGTCATCCGAATCCTCTCCCGTCCAGACCGTCCATCACCTGAGTTTCAAGGTCGCCAGCGCCAGCGCCGCACACATCGCCCCCAGCAGCCAGAACCGGACGACGGTCTGGGTCTCCGTCCAGCCCTTCAACTGAAAATGGTAGTGCATCGGCGACATTAAAAAGACGCGCCTGCCACCCGAGAGCTTGAAGTACACCACCTGAAGCATGACACTGAGGGCCTCCATAAGGAACAGTCCCCCCGCGATCAGCAGGAGCACTTCCTGCCGCGTCGCCAGCGCCACATAGCCGATGGCCCCGCCGAGAGCCAGGCTCCCCGTATCCCCCATGAACACCTGGGCCGGCGCACAGTTGTACCAGAGAAACCCGAGGCTCGCGCCGAGCAGCGCGCCGCAGAAGATCGCCAACTCGCCCACCCCCGGCACATAAGGGACATAAAGGTAAGCCGACCAGTCCGTCCGCCCGGCAATGTAACCAACGATCAGGAAAACGACGGTCGGCGGCACGATGCTTCCGACCGCCAGGCCGTCCATGCCGTCGGTCAGGTTCACCGCATTCGACGTTCCCGCCACCACCAGGATGGCGATCCCGAAAAACGCCCAGAACCCCAGCATGATGGGGAACTTGTAGAACGGCAGGTTCAGGGCGATGCCCCTCTGGTCGCTCTCGGGTAGCCGAATCGAGTCCTTGCCGAACTTGTGAAGGAAAAACGCCAGAAGCATTGCCAGAGCGATCTGAAAGAGCAGTTTTTCCCACATCCTGAGGCCGTCGCGGTTCTTCTTGACGAGTTTCAGGTAATCGTCCACACCGCCCAGCACCCCGAGCCACAGGACCGTCACCAGCCCCAGGAAGACGTAGAAGTTCCCAATGTCCGCCCACAGAAGCGTGGAAAGCAGAATCGCCGGCAGCATCAGAAGGCCGCCCATCGTCGGCGTGCCGGCCTTCGAGGCGTACATTCGGTCCACGGTTTCCTGGCGAAAGTCCACCGCTCCCCCCACCTTCAGCCGCCTCAAGAGGCGAATGATGGGCGAAGCAAACACCATACACAGGAAAAAACTTGTCACAATCGCGAACGCAATCCGCGACGTCTGATACCGAAAGACGTTCGCAAACCGCCACAGGCCATACGCCTGCAGGAATTCCCGGACCGCTTCAACCTCGAAGATCAACCAGTAAATCATGTCCCTACCTCAGGGCGTCCGCAATGGCGTCGGCCACCTGCTCCATTTGCATCGCCCGCGACCCTTTCACGAGGACCACGTCCCCAGTCCACACGATGCTCGGCGCTTCGGCGGCGGCTTCGGACACCTCGCCATAGCGCGTAACCACTTCGGCCGCCAGCCCTGCCGCCACGGCCGACTCGGCTGTCCGCCCCGTCTCGCGCCCCACGCAGATGAGCCGCTTCACACCCGCCTCCACGGCCGCCCGACCGAGCGCCGCGTGCGCCGCGGCGCTGTGGCCCCCGAGTTCCAACATGTCCCCGCAGAAAAACACCTTTCGCCGCTCCGGCCAGAGCCGCAATAGATTAAGCGCGGCCCGCATGCTTTCGGGGCTCGCGTTATACGCGTCGTTCACAAGCACGATCCCACCCACTTGATCAACCGTCAGCCGCATCGGTGGCGGCCGAAATCCCTGAAGCGCTTCGGCTGTCTCCTCAAGCGGGATTCCGAGTTCCCTCGCCACCGCCGCCGCCGCCAGCGCCAGCAGCACCTGATGTTTGCCCAAGACCGGCAGCGCGAATCCCACTCCCTCCGCGTGTCCCGGGCCGCCTGCCGAGAACTGCACGCCTTGCTCCGTCTGAATCACATCCCTGGCCCGAAGGTCGGCCGAGTTATCGATCCCGAACGTGACAACGCGCCCGCGGCACTGTTGCGCCATCGCGGCCACACGCTCGTCGTCGGCGTTCAGGATGGCCACGCCGTCGGCCGGAAGCGCTGCCACCATCGCCGACTTCTCCGCCGCGACACCCTCAACCGACCCGAGCCCCTCAAGATGCGCCGCCGCCACAAGTGTCACCACGCCGATCGTCGGCCGCGTCAGGTCCGCCAGGCGCGCAATCTCACCCGGCGCATTCGTTCCCAATTCGCACAGGACAAACTCGTCGTCCGGCTCGGCCCTCAAGAGTGTGAGTGGAACGCCGATAAGGTTATTGAAACTTGCCGGCGGCAGGCAGCCCTTCAGTCGCCGACCCAGCGCCCGGCCGAGCATCTCTTTGAGCGTCGTCTTGCCGGCGGAACCGGTGATGGCTATCACCGGACACGCCAGACGCTTCCGGACCACCCGCGCCAGCGACGCCAGCGCCTCCAGCGTATCATCCACGGCGACGATCGCGTACGGCAATTCCCCGCCACCGACAGCCACAGGCGCTCGCCCTCGCTCGATGACCAGACACCGCGCGCCGCGCTCCACGGCCTGGACGAGAAAATCGTGCCCGTCAAACCTTGGGCCGCGAAGCGCGAGAAACGTCTCGCCCGCCCCAAGTGTCCGCGTGTCCGTGGAGATCGGACCGGCGGTCGCCTCCGCGCGGCCGGCCAACAAGTCGCCGCCTGTCACGTCCACCACCTCGCCCACCCGAAAGTCCATCGGCTCCCCTCAGGGTCTCGCCCGCGGCGATCGGCCCTGCTCACTCTCTTTGCCCGGTGGGCCTGCTGGTTCGGCGGGTCGAACCTATGCAAGTCCGCCCAGAATTTCGCGCGCCACCTCGCGGTCGTCGAACGGCCTGACCCCGTCGCGGGTTTCCTGGTAGGTTTCGTGACCTTTGCCCGCGATGATGACGACGTCCCCCGGCTGGGCTTCGTGAATCGCCTGGGCGATGGCCGCCCCCCGGTCCAACCGGCGCGACGCCACATCGAGCGACGAGAATCCCGCGAAGATTTCGTCGGCAATCGCCTCCGGGTCTTCACTCCGCGGATTGTCGCTCGTCACGATGATCCGGTCCGCCAGCCGCTCGGCGACCCGCGCCATCTCCGGACGCTTCTGCCGGTCCCGGTCGCCCCCGCAGCCGAACACGACAATTAACCGGTTGGCCACCAAGTCCTTCACGGTCCTCAAGGCGTTCTCCATCGCGTCCGCCGTGTGCGCGTAATCAACCAGCACGGCAAACGGCCGATCCGTCGACACGGGCTCCAGCCGGCCGCGAACCGTCGTCACCCCTTCGATGCCAACCACGACGGCCTCAAGCGGCAGATCGAGCGCCTCGGCAATTGCCGCTGCTGTCAGACAGTTCCGCACGTTGTGCCTGCCCAGAAGCGCCGTGCGGACCGGCGCGCGGCCGCGCGGCGTTACGAGCACAAAGCGGCTGCCGGAAAGGCCAGTCTCAACCTCCTCACCGCGGACTTCGGCGGGACGGTCCAGACCATACCACAGGACCGACGCCGGCGTCTCGTCCGCAAACGACCGGCTTGCCTCGTCGTCGGCGTTCAGGACAGCCCAGGCGTTCTCCGCCAGGCCTGCGAACAGGCACCCCTTCGCCTCACGATACGACGGCATGTCCTTGTGATAATCCATGTGTTCGGGCGACAGGTTCGTAAACGCGCCGACATCGAACGCGATCCCCGCCGTCCGCCGCTGGTGCAGCGCGTGGCTTGAGACCTCCATGACGGCGGCCCGGCAGCCGTTCTCGACCATTTCCGCAAAGTACGCCGCCAGGTCCGTTGCGTCCGGCGTCGTCATGTGCGACCGAATCCAGCGCTCGCCGATCTGGTATCCGATGGTGCCGATGAGCCCGGTCGGTCGGCCGGCGCGCTCCAGAATACTGCGAGCCAGATAGGTCGTCGTCGTTTTGCCGTTGGTTCCGGTCACGCCGCAGACGGTCAGGCGGCGTGTGGGATCGCCCGCCAGCGCATGGGCCGCGAGCCCCAGCGCTTCACGCGCATCCAGAACCACGAGCAGCGCGGGCTCGCCTGGCAGTTGGACAGCACGCTCGACCACGGCGGCGGACGCTCCCGCCTCCAGGGCCGACTGAACGAACCGGTGACCGTCCACTTTCGTCCCGGCCAGGGCAACAAACAGGTCGCCCGGGCGGCAGGGCTTGCGCGAATCGTGGACCGCGCGGCGAACCTCGGTCTCACCCGCGCCGAGAAGGCGCGAGCCGGGGACGCGCTCGGCGAGTTCGGACAGTTTCATTGTCGGCCGCCAATGCGTTCGGACGGATGGCCGTGCGGCTCCTCACCCGCCGCTCTCCTGCAACACCAGTTCCGCTGGGGGCCGGTCGGGGGGCGCGCCCTTTTCCGTGACCCGCGAGGGCGGGATGCCCAGATACCGCAGCGTCTGCTCAAGAATCTCACGTGCGGCCGGCGCCGCCACCGTGCCGCCGTAATAACCCAGCGACTTGTCCGGCTCGTTGACCGTGACCAGCACGACCACCTGAGGATCGGCCGCCGGCGCCCCGGCCAGGAACGTGCCGATGTAACGTGTGTGGCTCACCGCGCCGGTCTCCGGGTCCACCTTCTGCGCCGTGCCGGTCTTGCCGAAGACCCGATAGCCCGGAATCCGGCACCGTTTGCCGGTGCCTTCCTCCACAACGCCAACCAGACAAGACTCAATCATCGTGCGGGCTGTCCGCGGGTCAATCGCCTCGCCCATAACCTCCGGTTCGGCCAGGTTCACGGCGACGCGGCCGCAGCGGTCCAGGACGCCGCGCAGTATCTTCGGCCGCACCAACTTGCCGCCGTTGGCAATCGCCGCAAAGGCCGTAACCAACTGAAGCGGCGTGGCTGCAAATTCCTGGCCGAACGGCACGCGCGTCGTCGAGTACTTCGTCCAGCGCGACAGCGGAAAGACCCGCCCGGGGTTCTCTCCGGGCAGCCAGGCACCCGTCGTCCGCCCGAACCCGAACCGCCCCAGCGCCTCGTGCAGTCTCGTATTGCCGAGACGCGTGCCAATCTTCGCCATCCCGATGTTGCTCGACTTGATGACAATTTGCTCAAACGCCAGGTTGCCGTACCGGTGGCCCGCGTCGTGCAACCTGGCGGCGGGCCAGAAACCATTCTCGCAGTAGATGACCTCGCCCAGCCGGACGACTTCGGCCTCGAGCGCTACAGCGGCAACGAACGGTTTGGCCGCGCTGCCCGGCGGCGCCGGGTCCGTCACCGCCCGGTTTCGCCGCGCCTCCGTCGGATAGGTGTCGTACCGGTTCGGGTCAAAGGTCGGCACATTCGCCATCGCCAGAATCGCCCCTGTCACGGGGTCCATCACAATCGCGGTCGCACTTTCGGCGCGGAACTTCTCGCACGCCCCAGCGATGGCCTGCTCGGCAATCGCCTGGATCGTTGCGTCGATCGTGAGGACCAGATGCTGGCCGTCCTCGGCCGGAACGAACTGCTCCGGCTCGGACCAGATGGGGCGGCGTTTCCGGTCGGTCAGGATGAATGCTTCGCCCTTGCGGCCGCGCAGCCGCTCATCGAACAATCGTTCCAGACCTTCCAGACCCTGCTCCTCGACGCCGACGAAACCGAGCACGTGAGCGGCCAGAGCGCCGTTGGGATAGTGCCGCTTGCCCTCCGGCACAAGGCCGATGCCGTAGATCCCCAAGTTGCGGATCGCCTCGGCGATCTGAGGTGACACACGGCGTCGCAGCCAGACGAACCGGCGCTGCCGGTCGGCCGCCAGCGTCTCGTACAATTCGTCCGCGTCCATGCCGAGGACTGGCGCGGCTTTGGCTGCGGCCGCGCCGGTGTCCCTGATTACCTTCAGGTCGGCAAAGACGCTCTGGACTTCGACACTCGTCGCCAGGACACGCAGCCGCGCGTCCAGGATGTTGCCCCGCATCGGGCGGATCGTCACGCGCATGTGATGCTGCTCGGCCGCGCGGCTCGCCAGGCGCTCCGACGAGCACCTCTCAATATACAAGAGCCGACCCGCCAAGGCCACGAGCATCGCACCGAGAACCATCGTGATGGCCAATGCGATACGGCGTTGACGGGTCGGCAAGATCACATCGTCGTCCTTGGAGTCCTCAGTCCGTCCACTGTGTTGGATACGGTGGTCTAGGGCGGCAGCGCGGCGCGTTCCACCGCGAGCAGCGGCTCCGTTGTATTGGCCCCCGGTGACTCACCGGAGGCTAAATCGGGCGCTTGGTCGGCTTCCTTCCCCGGAGATCGCCATTCAGCCGCCTGTTCCCGCAGCCGCTGCGGACTCTTCAGCCGCGCAATCGCCAGTTCCAGCCGGCAGCACGCCTTCTCCAGCGTGCGCTTCTCGCGATAGAGCGAGTGGAGCCGGTTGCCGGCGCGGGCGACATCCGTCCGCAGATAGACAAGCGCGATAGCGATGGCCACCAGCAGGGCCGCCAGCGCCGCCAGCCGCACACATACCCTCATCTCAGGGCCACCATCCCTTCGAGGTCAGCCGGTTCCCGACGGATCTCCTCCCCGTCCAGGAGGAGGATCCGCTGTCCAACGCGCAGCCGCCTCGGATCGGGAACCATGTGCTTGTTACGCAGGTGGAGCAACTTGCCGAGTCGCCCCTCGCCATAGAGTTTCTGAGCGATGCTGTAAAAGGTGTCGCCTTCACGGACTGTGTAGGTCGTGGGCGGTGCGGAAGGCACCTCCACAAGGTCCGACTGCGAGCCGAACATCCGGGCCAACTCGCCCGCGGTCACCGTGCGGACGCCGTCGGGCGCGGGTGCCGGATCGGGCGACGCGCAGAACCCGGGAATCACCAACTCCTGACCCGGCGCCAGACGGTCCGGGTCCGCCAGCACCTGCTTGTTCGCCTCGTAGACCCGGCGCCAGAGCCGCTCGCTGCCCGACCCGTAGAAGCGGCGTGCAATCCGAATCAGCGTGTCATTCGTCCGAACCTTATACGTGCGCAGCGCCGGAGGCGAGGCCTCAGTCGGCTCCCCCGCGGCAAGGCCTTTAGCCCCCGGTGACTCACCGGGGGCTAAAAGGCGCTCGGCTGGCGCCGAGTCCCGTTCGAGAACGGCGGCCACGGTTCCGTATTCGTTTGTGATACGCTCGGGCGTCTCGACGGTTTGAACCGACTCTGGAGCCGGCATCGGCTCCTCCGGGCTCCGGGCTTCGGCCTCCGCAGGCCCCGTATTTGCCACTTCCAGAACGCTCTGCTCGACAAACGGGTCCACGTCCATCAGAATCGAGCGGACCATCGTCACATGTCCGCGGCTTTCGCCCGTCGGCAACGCCGCGTGCTTAACCGGCTCGGTGCCCCCTCGAACGCTCAGAATCAGACCAAACAGGACAATAAAAGCCAACCCCACCAGCAATCCCAACTTCGTTTCTCTCCCCACGGTCTTGCTCCCACATCGACGTGCGTCTTCCCACTTACTTCCCCGACACCCGGCGATGCCGGCGGGCCGTCCCCACGGTCGCGCTCGGCGGTGTCCCTTTTTATGACAAACCGACTCTCGGAGCGAGTCGTGCGGCGACGCGCAGCCGCGCGCTGCGGCTACGCGGGTTCGCGCGGACCTCGTCCGGATCAGGTGTAATCGGCTTCCTGACGAGCAACTCGGCCACGCCCGCCCGGACCGCTTCGCGGAACCGGTTCTTCACGATGCGGTCCTCCCCGCTGTGAAAGGCGATGACGACGGCGCGGCCGCCCGGCTTCAGATAGTCGAAAATTTTCCGGCAGAACATATCCAAGCTTCTAGGCTCGTCGTTGACGGCCATTCGCAGGGCCTGGAAGATCCGCGTGGCGGGATGAATCCGCTTCCGCCGCCGATACCGGGCCGGCTGGGCCACCGTGACGACATCGGCCAGTTCGTCCGTCCGCCGAATCGGTTGCCGCCCTCTTGTCTGGACAATCGCCCGCGCAATTCGCCGCGCGTAAGGCTGATCGCCGTAGGCGCTGAACAGCGACGCCAGGTCTTCGGCGTCCCACCGGTTGACGATCTCAAAGGCCGTCAATTCCTGGCTCCGGTCGTAGCGCATGTCCAGCGGCCCGGAACGCTCGAAACTGAACCCTCGCTCGGCATCGGCCAATTGCAAACTGGAAACCCCCAGGTCCAAAAGGGCACCGTCGAACCGTTCTTCCCCCGCCTGGATTAGGGCTTTGTCGAAATCGCAGAAGTTGGCATGACAGTACGTCAGGCCGCCCTCGCGTCCGAATCGGGCTTTCAGACGTTCAAGGGCACCGTGGTCTCGGTCCAGCAGAATGAGTCGCCCGCCGGGCCGAATCCGCTCCCACAGGGCCGCCGCGTGGCCACCACCACCTGCCGTCCCATCCAGGTACACCCCGCCGCAACGGGCCGCCAGATGCTCGAGCGCTTCCTTGAGCATGACCGGAACATGCACGGGGGTCGCATCCACCCGGAGGCCCCCTCCTCGGTGCCTAGTGCACATACGCGCTCAAGGCGGCGCCTGCCTCCAATCGCGCGAGCAGCCGGCGAACGTCGCGTGAGAAACTCACCTTGTGATACGCGCCGCCGCGCGCCCGAACCCCGGCCAGACGGGTCTCCAGGCGTCGGACTTCACGTTCGAGCTGGCCATCCGACACCGGCGCCTCCTCTTCGGGGCGTTCAATCGCCCGACGAACTATCTCCCACGTCTGCTCATCCACGTTTTGCCCCACGGCCTTCTCCTCTCCTGTTGGAACGTCCTCCCCCGATCTGGCCCGCGTCACCGGGAGTGATTTTTTTCCCGCCGCTCCCCCTCCATCTCAGGGGGGCGTGGTCGCCCGGGTGGGTCGCGCCCACCCGGACGACCTCCAAGGGGGCTCTAATCCGACTCCGGTTCAGGCGGCGCCGCGGCGCTCTCGGCAAGTTCCATCGCCTCGACCGCCAGTTTGTCGTGCTCCGGCAGACACTCCTTCACAAACGCCTCCCACCGCGACCGGTCCCAGATTTCGATATGATCCTGGCACCCGATGACCGCCACGTCCTTCTTGATCCCGCCGCGCCCGAGCAACTTCTCAGGAATCAGCGCGCGCCCCAACCGATCGACGTCGAGGTGTTCCGCCAGACCGTATCGAAGCCGCTTGTAGTCTCGCACCTGCTGCGAGGCGCGCAGCCTCGTGTCCATCAAAAGCGGTGCAAGTTCCTGATAGACGCGCGGTGTGTAGAGACACAGGACGCCATCGAAATCAATGAATGCGAGAAACCCGAAGCCCTGTTCCTGTGTGTTGACCGCTTCGCGGAGCTTGGCGGGTATGGTCAGTCGCGACTTGGCGTCCACGGCGTGGAAGTACTCGCCATTCAGTTGCAATGGTTGAAGAGCGGGAGGCGCTTGCTGCTGCCCATTATTTCCCACTGAACTGCTCTCCCCATGCGCTGACTTGGTCCAAGTACTTCTTTTATCGGCGCGCCATTGGGCCTTATGTAGCCCAATCCCCCACCGGCTGTCAAACAATTTTTCCAAAAGTTTTTTGTCCTAACATATGCCTAACACGCGTGGGTCGCCATCGCCTCGCCGTTTCCGGATCCGCGTTGCGCGGGAACACCAAATGGGGTAGCGCGGCTGGAGGGGCGCTCTAGGCGTTGAGCTGCCGGACATCGGGCGCGGTCAGGTCACTGCCTGAAGGTCAACGGCATGCACCTGGGATGTGAGGGCGGCACACAGGAAAAAAATTTTGCGGTGGGGGAGAAAAATCGGCCGGACCCACTTGCGGCGCGCTGCGTTTCGGTTCGCGTTCACAGCGCCGGATGGTCGGGCGCCTCACGCCGAACAACCAGCGTGCGCGCCATGCGGTCACCGATACGCTGAGCGCGCGGACCAAGGAGAATGGAAATCATACCGAATACATATAACCCGGGCATCTCATCGACGATGCGGCCGAGGTTTCTAAGCAGCGCCTGGCCCCGCGTGAGAGACGCTCCGGACTCGCTTCGCACCTCGAGCCCCAGAAGCGCCTTGCCGAGCGTCCGCCCGGTCACGCCCTCGGCCAACGAAAAATACGCCACCGTCAGGCCGAGCCGAATCAATTCCAAAACCAACCTCTTCGCGAATGGGACGGTCTCACCCCTCACAAAGCGCTCGGGCAGATCGGGGGCCACGTAAAAAATCACCGGCACCAGTATGAAACTCAGCACAATGTAATCGACGAAGACGGCGGCAGCCCGCCGACCGAGCGGCGCGGCTGCTGGTCCGGCAGCGCCTTGCTGGTTCTGCGCCGGCGCGCGCCGCTGCCGCGCACGCGCCCGCCACCCCAGGAACAGCAGCACCCCCGCGAAAAGTGCAACCGTAAGCCATAGATTCCAAACACGCCCGGTCGGCCCTCTCCCGGCTTCGGTACCGGCGACCGGCTCGAACTCCCCGACCTGCTGCGTCTTAACGTCCAGCGGTGCGAACTCAGGGTTCCGTTCATGGGCGACCATCAGGTAAAAGTGCTCGCCCTGGCGAGCGAGTGCGACCGGCCCTTCGGGGACCTGGCCGACCAGTTCGCCCGCCTCATGCCAATCTTCATCGGCCGTCGCATAAACAGCCACGGCCCACGGGCCCGGCGTGTCTTCGGCGGAAGGCTTACGGTAAAGGCACACCATTTTCTCCGCCGTCGCCGCCACCCCCGGCGCCGACGCCACACTAAGCCGCGACCGAAGCGGAAACCACCGCCCCTCCTTCCGATACAAAAATCGGAGGCGAAAACGCGGCGAGGCACCGATGAGCGTCTCCTCCGCCCGCCAAGCCAGAAAAACACGCCCTTTGAACCTCACCGCACACGGATCGCGGACGCTGTCGCGCTCCAGGGTCACGGGAACGCGGTCCCACGCCCACTCCCCTTCCTCGAATCGGGCGTGGATAAGGTCGCCGGCCTTGTTCCATCCGAACACGTCCATGGCCGCACCGTCTTCGCAAGCGGCTATCGGCTCCCACGCCGCGACAGGAGCCGCTCGGACCGCCGGTCTTTCCCCCAACCGAAAGAGGCCGTAACGGCCGCTGGGGAAGAAGATGACCAGATCCTCGCGCCAGGCGACGGCAGCCGCCGGCAGCCCCCGCCCGACCCCGACCTCGTCCCGCCAACTTCCCTCCGCATCGCGCTGCCGGTAACGGAACTGGCTGCGCGAGCCGTCCACGAGCACGGCATAAAGATTGTCGAAGTTGCCTGTGGCGATCAGGGGCGCTGCGGCTGCGGGGCCGGGTGCCTCCGACGGCGCGCAGCCCGCCCCCGCCAGCACCGTCCCCGCAGTCAAACCCAGCAAGACTATCCACTGCCGCATGTCAAAGCACCTGAAGGAATCACCCAGGAGAACGTTGCGGCGCTGAGCGCCGCGCTTCAGGCAGGCCATTCTACAAAACACTCGACCGCGTTGCCAGAGGTGCACCTCTCGCCGTCCGCTACCATGACTTGACGAACATCAGTCCGCCCGTGTCCGGGCCGCCATACGGCAGGACGTGGAAACCGGCCACCTGCGGAAGTTCCCCCTTGGCAACGCTGTGGCCGACCACCCAGCCCAGCGCCGCCCCGAAGACGATGTCCGAAAGGTCGTGCTCCCGATCCTCCAACCGCGAGGCGGCCGAGTATCCGGCCAACAGATAGAGTGGCAGGCCGGCTTCCCAGCCGTAGAACTCGTGCAGGACCGAGGCGAAACAAACGCTGGACGACGTGTGGCCGGAAGGCCAGCCCCACTTCTCGCCGTTCGGCGACTCGTCGCCCATCGACAACTTCAGGGCCATCGTCGAGAGGCCATTGACCGCGAGCGCCTCCATCAGGGTCTTACTCATCTCGTGATGCTGCGCGTTCTCGCCGCGAACGGCCGCCAGATACCAGGCGCCGGCGATACCGAAATGCAGGGCCGGGTTGCCGATCACGCTGCCGAAGTCGCCCGTCTCCGCCAGGCTCGTGTCGTTGTCGCGCAAATCGCCGCGGATTTGCCCGTCGAGATTGTGGCGCACGATCCGGTCGGCGCCGAACGCCACGCCCAGAATGATGAGATTCTCGGGCTTCGCGTAAGAATGAATGAATCCTCGGCCGATGGACCGAGGCGCCTCTTTCAGATCTCGCTTGAGGATCTCGCCGAAGGGTCGGCCCTCAATGGACTCAAAGGCAGCCCCCACGTCTGCTGCTTCTACACCCACAGCACCGGCCATCGCCGGAGCGTCCGGCTCGAGGGGTGCGGCGAAGATGATCAGCCTTTCACCGCCCTCCCCGACCGCGCCCACTGTGGCCGGATGAGAGACGGCCGGCGCTTTTTGCGCTTCGGCCGCCGACGCCAGGAGCCGTTCATACGTCCGATCCGCCTGCCGCGACAGCGCCGCATCTCGCCCGCACCCGGCCGAAACAACCATCGCGGCTGCAAGCACTAACGCCATCACCGACCTGCCGGTGCGCATCGCTGCCTCCCTTCGCGGCGAATCGCAGGGCACCTACTTCCGTGTCTTCAGACGATCAATAACCTCGCGGCGATATTCCTCATCGGCCACACGGCCGCCGCGGTTGGGATATTTCTCGCTGATTTGTTCCTCGACGGCACCTAGGCGGTTCTCGGGATTCGGGTGCGTACTCAGGATTTCGGGCGGCCTGGAGCCGGCCATCGAAACGAATACGTTGAGCAGGTTCATCATCTCCCTAGGATCGTATCCGGAGGCCGCCAGGTAATCCAAGCCGAAACGATCGGCCTCGCTCTCCATGCCCCGGCTGTACTTCAGGTTGATCAGGCCGACGACGACCTTGGCGAGGTCCTCCGCCTGAGTCGCCATCTGGGCGCCCTTTTCGCTGCGTCCGGCCGCAGCCGCAGCCGCCGCCAGAAGGACCTGGATGCCCATCTGCCGGCTGATCTGCTGGCTCCCATGGCGGGAGTTGATGTGGGTGATCTCGTGACCGAGGACGGCAGCCAACTGGCCTTCTGTCTTGAGGTTCTCGAGCAGGCCTCGCGTCACGTACACCGGCCCGCCGGGCAGCGCGAATGCGTTGACGACTTCGCTGTCGAGCACGGTGAACTGATACGGCAGTTCGGGCAGGTTGGGGTGCTTTGCCGACACGGCCACACGCTGGCCGACCGTTCGCACGTAGGCCTGGACCGGCAGGTTGTCGAGCGACCCTCCGAACTCCTTCTCCAGTTCCGGAGCGGCCTCGCGCCCCAGCGCGATCTCCTGGTCCCACGTGAGAACAATGAACGCTCGTTCGCCCGTCGTGGGGACGAGCTGGCACGCCAGCGGCGCCGCCGCTACCGGCCCGAACGCCGCCGCCAGCAGGCACGCTAACGCCATCCGTTTCATTGCCGTTCCCTCCGCGTTTTAGTGCGCCAAATAAAACGATTACAAGGGGGTGGCACTGGCGGCTTGTCCGCCAGTGCACGGGCAGACAAGCTGCCCGTGCCACCCATTTTGTTAGCGGCTCTTACGACGCCGCCGAAGCATACGCCAGACGCAACTCGTAAAGAAGCGTATCCAACAACCGTTTCTCTTCGTCCGTCAGCTTACCTTTCGTTTTTTCCTCCAGAACGCCCAGCAGGTCAATGTGGTGCTTCGCGAGGTCGAGGTTCCGCAGGCTCTTACCGGTCTTGGGGTCGCGGTGGTCGCCGAGGAACAGCGCCGCCTGCGTCGCGAGGGTCTGGACGAGGGTGCTGAAATCCGCGGGCGGTATCCTGTGAGCCCGGCGGGTGCTTGCGGCGGCCTCGGCGCCCGACGCTTTGCCTTCGACTTCACGGACCAGCCGCTCCTTCTCCTCCTGGGCCTGTCTCTTCCAATCGGCGTCCACGTGGATTTTGGACTGGCGCTCGCGCGATTTATTCGCCTCGGGCACTTGCTCCGGTTTCGCCTTTTCTTCCGTCATCGAAGGTTCCTTTAGACTTTGGCCTGTTCGGTTTCAAACGGGCCGACCGCGCTGGCGCCCAGCGCTGCAGCCATCAGGCCCAGAAAGAACGGGCTGGGCCGCAGCGGCCGGCTCGTAAACTCCGGATGCGCCTGCGTCGCAATGAAATACGGGTGGTCGGGCAACTCCAGGATCTGCATGATTGGCTTGCCCGGCGCCTTGCCGGAAAAGACCATGCCGCCCCGCTCGAGCCGCTCGATGTAGTCGGGGTTCACCTCGCAGCGGTGCCGGAAACGCAGCCGCGCGGTTTTCGCACCCTTGAACAACTTAGCCGTCAACGTATTCGGGCGGACCTCGACGTCCTTGCCGCCCAGGCGCATCGTCGCGCCGAAATCCGCAACCTTTTTCTGTTCCGGCAAAAGGTCAATCACCGGATGCGGCGTGTCGGCATCCACTTCCGCCGAGTGGGCCCTCTCTAGGCCGCAGACGTTCCGCGCGAATTCAACCACCGCCAACTGGAGGCCGTAGCACAGGCCAAGATACGGCAGGAAGCGTTCGCGCGCGTAGCGGATGCAGGCAATTTTGCCCCCGGTGCCGCGTGTGCCGAAGCCGCCCGGCACAATCACCCCGTCGGCGCCGGCCAGCGCCTCGGCCACGTTCTCGTCCGTCACGTCCGTCGTGTTGATCCAGCGGATGTTGGCCCGGGCGTCAAGCGCCGCCGCTGCATGCTCGACCGCTTTGATGAGGCTCGCGTAACTGTCGCGCACAGCCGTGTACTTGCCCGTGACGGCAATTGTGACCTCGTGCTTCGGATGGCGGATCTTCTCACAAAAGGCGTCCCACACCTTAATCGCCTCCTGCTCGGCTCCGGCGTTGACGCTCTCCACAAGGTCCAGCAGGTGAACCACCTGGCGGTCCAGATGCTCGCGCCTCAGCCGCACGGGAATCAAGTAGATGGATGGCTCGTCGTGCATCGAGAAGATGCGCGCCACAGGGACATTCGTGTAAATGGAAATCTTCTCCCGGACCTTGTCGGTGACGGGGTTGGCGGCGCGGCAGGCGATGATGTGGGGCTGGATGCCCATCTCCAGCAGCCGCTTGATGCCGAGTTGGGCGGCCTTCGACTTCTGCTCGCCGAGAATTTTCGGCTCCAGGATGAACGTCAGGGCAACGAAGCAGACGTTGCCCGGCCCTTCCTCGTAGGCCAGTTGCCGCATCGCCTCAATGTAGTAGGCGTTCTCGAAGTCGCCGGCCGTCCCGCCGATTTCGACGAAGACGACCTCTGCGCCCGTCTTCAGCGCCAGGTTCCGCAACTTGGCCTTCACTTCGCCCGTCACATGGGGAATCATCTGGACGTCGCGCCCGAGATACTCGCCGCGGCGCTCCCGTTCGAGCACGGCCCGCAAGATTTGCCCACTCGTTCCGAAGTGGTCGCGCGTCAGGTCCTGGTCGAGCATCCGCTCGTAGGTCCCGAGGTCCATGTCGCATTCCATCCCGTCGTCCAGGACGAAAACCTCGCCGTGGCGATAGGGGTTCAAGGTCCCGGAATCGACGTTCAGGTATCCTTCGAGTTTGATAGCGGCGACCTTCAGGCCCTTGTCCTGGAGGAGTTTGGCCAAGCTGGCGGCGAAGATGCCCTTGCCCAGCCCGCTCATCACCGTGCCGAAGACGACGACATACTTTGTCCGACCGACGTGATAGCCTTCGGGCACGGGCGTGTAGAATTCCGTGTCGCCCGTGCGGTCGGCCACTTGGCGAAACAGCCTGTCCCCTTCCATCGCCTCCCCTTACTCGCCGCCCTCCCGCGTATAGCGTGACACGAAGGCCGCGTAATCCTCGGGCGTATCAATCCCGACGGGACGCTGGTCCGTCACCAGGACGCGTATCCGCCGCCCGTTCTCCAGCCATCGGAGTTGCTCCAGCCGCTCGGTCAACTCGAGCGGCGTTTGCCCCATCGCCGCGTACTCCTTGAGCGCCTGCGCGCGAAATGCGTAGATGCCAAAATGCTTGAGAAGCGGCGCCTGCCGCGCCGCTTCTCCGTCGCGCGCCACCGGTATCGGGGCGCGCGAAAAATAGAGCGCGTCGCCGTTCGAGGCGATGACCACCTTGACGGCGTTCGCGTCGGACGTTTCCTCCGGCGTGAGCGGCCCGGCCAGGGTCGCAAGTTCAATCCCCCCGTCCTCCTCCATCGTCTCGACGAGGCGGTCCAAGAGCTCCGGGTCCAGTTCCGGCTCGTCGCCCTGAAAATTGATGACGATTTCGGCGTCGGGGAACCCCCGGGCCGCCTCGGCAACGCGATTCGTCCCGCAGGGGTGATCCGTCCGGGTCATCACGGCAAGTCCACCGAACGCCTCGACGGCCTTGCGGATTCGTTCGTCGTCGGTTGCTACGACGACCGTGTCCACGCGCTGGGCGCGCGACGCCGCCTCATAGGCGTGTTGAATCAGCGGCTTGCCGGTCTGGCGGGCGAGAGGTTTCCCGGAGAATCGCTTGGACTCGTATCGGGCGGGTATCACACACAAAACGCTCATGCGCACGCGCCGGTTCCAGGCCATGGCTCGGGAACGAGCGGGGAGGAACACATTCCGCCCACCAGAAGCCTAGTCGTCCGGCACGGGTGTGTCAAGGAGAAAGGCATAGGAGAAAGGCACGCCGCGCGAAACCGCGGGCCGACCGAACTGCTACCGCCGACGCTGCGCGAAGAGCCACTCCCAGAACGCCGGGTCCTCGTACGTCCGGGTCCATGAATCGTGGCCGGCGTCGGGATAGACGGTGAACTTCGGGCTCCCGCCCGCCGCCTGAAGCGCCTCGACCATGTCCTGGGAATCCTTGAGCGGCACGGTCTGGTCCTTGGCGCCGTGGAAGACCCAGATGGGCACATGCTTGAGGAGCGCCGCCTTCGCCGGATCGCCGCGGCCGCAGATGACCCCCAGGGCCGCGAAGCGCTGCGGCTGATCGAAGGCGAGCGCCCACGTGCCGAACCCGCCCATCGAAATGCCCGTCACATAGATGCGGTCCTCATCCACGCGGTAACGTGCAACGATTTCGTCGAGGAGCGCCTCGAGCGCCGCAACGTGGTCCGGCCACCACGCCTCCTTCGGACACTGGGGCGAAACAATGATCGCCGGGAACTCGCGGCCTTGGGCGATGAGTTTCGGCGGACCGTGTTTCTTGACGAGTTCCAGGTCGTCGCCGCGCTCCCCTGCCCCGTGCAGGAAAAGGACAAGCGGCCACTTCGTCGGCGTCCGGTTGTAGGCGTCGGGAACATACAGGAGATACTTGAGGGAACCCTCCATGGCGTTCTCCCCTCTTCGCCGCACAGAACACCCCTTGCCGCTTGCTCCGCCGTTCACAGCCGCGCCACGAGATCGCACGACCGCTTCGCCAGGTCCGACAGTTTCACCTCGTGCATCCCGTGGATACCCGTCAGCAGCGTGTCGCGGATAGGTTCGGTCCACTTCGCCGGCATCCGCTTCGCGCCAAGAACGAGGCCGACGATCGAGCCGACCGTCGCGCCATTGCAATCGGTGTCGAAAGCGCAAGTGACCGCCCGGCAGACGCTCTTTTCGAAGTCCAGATCGCCCCACAACAGGCCCACCGCCACAATCGCCGCGTTGGAGATCGTGTGGCACCAGTCGTGGGGGAACGCCTCGTCCCAGTCGGTGTGAATCTGGTCAATGGCCTGGTCGAACGCCCAGCCGCCCTTTTTCCAACCGAGAACCTTTTCAATCTCGGCGGCCAGGCGCGACTTTTCCGGAATCTGCGCAAGTCCCGCCCGGATAATCGTCTCGATGTCGTCGGTGGTCCAGGCTGCCGCCAGCATCGCCGCGACCCACATCTCGCCGTAGATGCCGTTCTTAACGTGGCTGACCGAGGCGTCGCGCCAGGCCCACTCGGCGGCCCGCTGGAGCCTGCCGGGCGCCGCCCAGCCGAAAAAGTCTGCACGGATCTGCGCCCCGATCCACTCGCGACACGGGTTGCACCACGTAGCGCTCGAGAACGACCCATCCACCGAACCGTCCGGGCCCGGCGGCGGAACCATCATCACAAGGTTCCGATAGGCAATCCGCTCGGCCGTGTAGACGTGAAAGAACGGAAGGTTCCCCAGCCAGAACCGTGCGACGTCGGCCGGCGCGAAGTCCGGGCCGCACTGCTTCAGGATCGCAAACCCCGCGGCCGTATAGTTCGTGTCGTCGTCCTCCGGCATCGCCCGGATGCCTTCGATCACGGTCGGCGGAGGCGGCGCAGACTGGTCCTCGTACCACTTCTCTTCCTGGGCCACTTTCGGGTCCACCTTCATGGACCAGTAATCGAGGAGGGGCCAGCGGCCCTGGGCCTTGAGGATTCGCTCCATTGAGGGGCGTCGGCGGCCCTCGACCGGCTTTCCGGCCAGACACCCGCAGCACCGCCCCAGCCATGCCCCGTACATCTTGTCGTAGAACACCGCGTCCGAGAGGCGCGGCGGCCGGATGGCGGGACCGTCGGCGGGGCGCCCCGCGCGGATGCCGGCAAGGTCACTCGGCTCGTCGTAAGGATAATCCGGCCGCGTCGGTAGCGACTGAATCGTTCCAAGAAGCGCCTGCGTCTCGGACCGGAAGGCGAGGTCGCCGTCGAGATCCTTGGCCCGGAGGGCCTCGAACTCGGCAAGGACGCTCGAAAGGTCCCTACCCTCCTCGTCTGCCTGCCGCTGCTCGACCTCCAGGTCCCCCTTGGTCACGATAAAATGCTTCGGATCCATCCACGGCTTGGGCATCGCGTTTCCTTTCTCCTGGGTCGCTGCGACGGGGGCGCACCGTAACCGCGAACCCTAGGCGCTACAACAAAATGTTCCCAACAAGAAGCCCCCGGCCGGATCATCACGGCCCGTCCGCCAAACGCCTCGACGGCCTTGCGGATCCGTTCGTCGTCGGTCGCCACGACGACCGCGTCCACGCGCCTCGCGCGCGACGCCGCCTCATAGGCGTGTTGAATCAGCGGCTTGCCGGTCTGGCGGGCGAGAGGTTTCCCGGAGAATCGCTTGGACTCGTATCGGGCGGGTGTCACACACAAAACGCTCATGCGCGCGCCGGCTCCAGGCGATGGCTTGGGAACGAGCGGGAAGGAACACATTCCGCCCACCGGAAGCCTCGTCGCCAGAGGCGGCGATGTCAAGGGGAAACGGTTTTGTCCAGCCGGTCGAGGTCCTTCTCCGCCGCGCCGGGCGGGAGGCGATACTCAAAGATGCGCGGGTTCGGTTTCTTGTCGAGGCGCACGCCGTCGAGGCGCAGCACGAGGTCCACTTCCTCCTCGTCGCCGTAAACCCTCATCCGATAGGCGACGCAAACGTCCGTTTCGCCGACGCGCTTATACTTCAAGAGTTCGGCCATCAAAATCTGCCGACCCGTCGGGTCGAACAGGTCAATCCGCGCCGGCCGCGCCGAGCGGTCAAACCAGATCCGCCGCACCGGCGCCCCGCCGTTTTGCTGGCACTCATTTAGCACGGCGTGCGAGCCATACGAATCGATGCGCCGGCGGAGGCCCGCCGATGGCGAGATTTCATAGACGCCGAGCGCCGCTGTGAGAATTGCAGGCGACAGGATGAGCCGCTCTTCGCCCGCGCCGCCGCGCTTTCCTGTCCAGACGGTGTTGACTTGCGGCTTGACCCAGAGCCAGAAGCGTTCGGCGTTCATCCCGAGCGTGAACTGGTCCTGCCCCAACACCTGGCCGTGGAGGAACAGGTTATGCGGCTTGTCGAGGAACAGGTGGCCGTCAAGGTCGAATTGGTCTCGCTTGCCGGACTCGTCGGGACGCGGAATGTTCAGCGTGAGGTGGGCCCGGGCCCAGACGTGCTCGATGGCGTCGGCCCGCGCGTTGTGGGCCGCGAGAATCTCCCGGGCCGACCTCCCAGGCGCCGGCTCGAGCGCCGGCTCGCGCACGGGGCCGCATCCGGCCAAGATTAAACACACCACGCCCACGGCACCCAGTAGAAACGCCGCATACCCGCGCAACAAGCGCGAGGGCGCGCCGCCCGCCGTCCTGAGGCTAGGCCTCATCCTCATGCGCTTGGTCCCACTTTTCGGGCATGTCGAGGATTTCGCGGAGGCGGTCGGCCACCGATTCGATCTCCGCTTCCGAAAGGCCGGGGCTGGTGACGACGTGCTGCCGATCCCCGCCGACCTCGCGCAGCGTCAATTCCTCGCCGCGCCCTTGGCCAAGCCGTCGCGACGAAACCAGCCGCAGCCGCCGCTTTCGCATCAACACCAGCGCCAGAACGTATCGAAATCGCCGGGCCGATTCGTCCTCCGCGTCGCCGAGCCGCTCGAACATCTCCATCAGCCGCTCCAGGTCCACGAGGCGCGGCCCGCGGCGCTTCTCCTCGGGCTGCGGCACGCGGGTCCGCCAGAAACTGAAGAACGATTCCTGCTCGGGCGCCCAGCAGTCGGGGCAATAGTCTTCGCGCGTGAACCGGTTCTCCTGCTCCGTTTCGACGACGGCCGAATAGAACTCGTCGCCCACCTGAAAGGCGCGCCCGCACGCCCGGCAGCGTCGAGACGACGCTTCAATCTTGTATTCCGGCTCCAGAACCATACCGCCACCTGATGTGTTGCGCGCGTTCCCCGGTCGTCGCGCTTCGGTCCAATCCCGATGCACATCGGGACCGGCACCAGAACTTCCCTGCGGCTTATCCTCTCAGGGCATTCAGGACGGTCGCGCGGGTTTCGTCGGCGAGGCATTCGGAGTCGGCCAGGGCCTCTTCGACGCGCTCGCGGACCGCCGCCGCATCCGCCTCGTCGCCGAGACCTCTGAGGTTGACCTCGGTGTTAATCCGCGCAGCGTGTGCCGCTCCCAGGGCGAGTTCCGCCGCCACACCCACGTCGCTGATGAGATTCGGATTCGCGATGTCGGCCAGTCGGCGCGTGACGACCAGGATCTCGCGGCAGGCATCGAGGACGGCCTCGACGACGGCGAGCGAGTTTTCGGTGGCGTCGCGAATCGCCGCTCTCCGGGCTTTCTTTTGCTCGTTGGTTTCCTTGGCCAGCCGATACGCCGCCATGATCTTCTCGTAGGCGTCTATGTCCTTGTCCGCGAGGTCAAGAAGCCGGCCCCTGAGGTCCGCGAGGCGCGCGAGTACCGCCTCGATTTCCGCTTGGACGTGCTTGAACTTTTCGCGGCCCGCTGTGAAGCCCGCGGCCATGGAAGCCATCGTCGAGGCGAGCGCGCCGGCCATGGCGGCTACGCTGCCGCCACCGGGCGTCGCCTTCGCCGCCGCCGCATCCTCCAGATACCGAAGCAACGGTTTGCTGTGGTAACTCATGGTTTCTCCTCCGTGCGGCGCACAGGCAACTATGCCGCCGGGTGACACCGACTACGGCTGCGGCGAGAGAGCGTACGTGCCGTCGGCCTTGGTCGCGGACTCCAGGACCCCTTCCTCAAGCGCCTTGGCTTTCACGGCCTTGGCCGCCCGTTTCACAGCAAGTGGCATCCGCGCCCGGACCGCCCAATTGGGAGCGGATGGCGGCCGCAGTCAGACTACCATCCTTCCAGTCGATGTCCACCTCGAATCCGCCGCGGGTGCGTCAGGTTCCATGCGCTCCGCCTGCCAGGTCCCACACGGCGAGCGCCATCACCTCGGCAAACCGGGCCAGTTCCTCCAGGTCAATCCATTCACCCGCCGTGTGCTCGACGCCGTCCGGCCCGCACATAAACCCCACGGCCGGGATGCCTTGCAGAATCAGGAACTTCGCGACCGTCGCGCCGGACTGCCCGTACGGCGTCGGCCGCACACCCGTCACTTCCTCGGTGCGCTCCTGAAGGACACCCACCATCGGATGGTCGGGCGTCACCTGGGTCGGCGGCTGATCCGAAAGGACCTCCAGCCGCATCCGCACACCTTCTGTCTTGGCTTCTACCTCGCCGAGCGCGCCGCGCACATGCGACAGAATCGCCTCATCATCGGTCCCCGGCAGGTAGCGGATGTCCACCATCGCCTCGCAGCGGCCGGGCACCATGTTCGGCACACTGCCCGCGTGGATGGCCCCGACGTTCAGCGTGGGCGGCGTGAAAAGGTCCGAGGCGGGCCCCTCCGGCCGCCACCCGCGGATGCGCTCGAGGAAGTCAATCGTTGGCCAAAGCGCGCTCGCCCCGCGCTCCGGCGTCGAACCGTGCGCCTGGCGACCCTCGGCAATCACCTTCAGAAACAGTGCGCCCTTCTCGCCGACGTCAATTAGGCGCATCGAATGTCCCGCGTCCGGGACGATCGCCATCTCGGCCTCCAGGCCGCACTCCACTGTCAAGTACCGCATGCCCAGCGCGCTTCCGGCCTCTTCGTCGGCCGCGCCCACCAGAATGAGTTGTCCCGAGAGGCCCGCCTCGTTTTGCTTCAGGAACTCTGCCGCGAGCATCATCGCCGCCAGGGGACCTTTGTTATCCTTCGCCCCACGGCCGATGATGCGGCCGTTCCGCTCGACCGGCTCGAACGGGTCGGTCTCCCACCCATCTCCCGCGGGAACCACATCGAAATGCAGCGGAACCATAACGCGCGGCCGGCCCGAGCCGATCCGCGCTACGACGTTCGTCCGCCCCGGCTCCTTCTCGAACATCTCGTGCGCGATGCCGTGCGCATCACACCACGCCGTCATGACTTGTGCAGCCAAGTGCTCGTCGCCGGGCGGATTCCCCGTCCGCGCCCGAATCAAATCCACGAGGTACTGCCGCAGGCGCTCCCGGCGGCTCTGGATAAAGGCTCGGACCTTACTTCCCTGGATTGGGAGCATCCTTGCTCCAAAGAGGTGTCAGGCACCTTTTTCACCGAAAAAGGCACCTGACGCCTCTTTACTCGCGGCTTCCGTCCACTTCCTCGAGGTACGCCAGCGTCCGCTCGAGTTCATTCTGAAGATGCCGCACGCGCAGGAGGCTCCGCACCCGCGTCAGCAGTTCCAGCCGGTTAATCGGTTTGGAGAGGAAGTCGTCGGTGCCGGCCTCGACCGCCCGCTCGATGTCCGCCATCTCCGTCAGAGCCGTCACCATGCAGATAGGGATGGCCGCCGTCTCTGGATTCGCTTTGAGTTGGCGGCAGATTTCGAACCCCGACACCTTCGGCATCATGATATCAAGAAGTAGTAGGTCCGGTTTCTCTGCGGCGACTTTCTCCAGCGTTTCGGCGCCGTCGTATGCGGCCACGACGTGGCACCCCAGGTCCTCCAGATACGCCTCCAGCAGTTCCACGTTCTGCTCGTTGTCGTCGGCAATGAGGACCGTCGAGTTTCGGACCTCCTGCTCGAAGTCGCCCGCCATCCGACCCTCCTTCTCAAAGCACAGTGGCCTGGGAGGACCCCGCGCAAAACTATAAGAACGCCTACTCCGTTTGCCGCAGGCGCTGAAGCACCATCTGCGTCCGTTTCGGCAGCGTCTCGCTCCCCGCCACCACCAGCGCCCGCAGGTGGCTCGCCAGCCGTTCAAGCCCCCTTGCGTCCTCCACCTCATACCAGTGCGGCACAAGGCCCAGAATCAGGCCGAACGCTTCAGCCCGGTCCACCAGCGCCTCGAACACGCCGTCGCCGTTCCAGTCGAACCCGATGAACAGTTCCGGCCGCTCCAGGCTCAATCCCACCAGATACACGCCGCCCTCGGTTGTCGGACCGAGGACGACGTCGTCGATCAGCAGCCGGTCGAACGCCTCAATCACGAAGGCGTCCGGGACTGTCGGACAGTCCGTCAGCATCACCACCAGCCGCCGATGCCCCGTCCGAAAGGCGTGCTCGCACAGGGCGGCCAGCGCCTGGCCGCGCGTCCCGCCCTGCTGCTGCATCAGCCGCCAGTGTCGCGACGCCAAAAGGCCGACGCTCTTGCGCGCCCCGCGCGGCTCGTAGGCGAGAATCCTTGTCCGGACCGACAGGTGCGCGAACCGCTCGCACAAATCCATCATGAAACTACGGTACAACTTCGCCGCCCCCGGCGCGCCGAGAACCTCCGCCAAGCCGGGCTTGACCCGCCCCGCTTTCGGTTCCCGCACCAACAACCCGAATAGGGTGGACATCGTTTCCACCTCTGCCCGGACGGCTGCGCCCTCTGAATCCACGGCACCGTAGCGTCCAAGAGCGACCTCGCGCCGAATCCAGCCGGACCTGGCTGCCTCGTTCTACGATTATAGTCCGCTCCCGTCGAAACTGTCCACGAAAAAAGAAATCTTAAGGCCGCCCCTGACGATCCCGTCCGTTCGCCACTCATGCCGTGTTGCGCATCCGGCAACGGTGTCCGCCAGCCAAATCACTTCGCCAGGCGCTCGGCCACCGAATCGATGCGGCGCGCAAGGGCCAGACGACGCCTCATCGAACTGGCGCTGGCAACCAAAATCACACCCAATGAAACAACAAAAAACCCGATGGACCACAGCCCCGCCTCGGTTTCCACGGCTGGCTGCCGGCGGGCCAAAACCACCCACGGGACCACAACCAGAATCCCGCCCAAAACATACTCAATGATCCAGATAGTGGTCCGATCTCTGAACATGGCGACCTCCTTGCCCCCAAAGGCGTCTTGCCCCACATGTCCCAGCGACCCGCTCACAGTTTACGCACCCTGGCCTGCTTGGCAACGGAATAACAAGAGCCCCATCCCGTTCCTTTTTCCACTCCGCAATCTGCAATCAGGCGCCCCCTGCGCCCTCGTTCCTGACTCCCGGTCCCTTGCCTTTGCTCACTCCGCATTCCGCGTTTGCCTCGCAAGGCCCCGCCCCTTTCCCCACCTCCGTTTCCGAGCGTGCGGCGGCTCTCGCAATGCTCCGCAAGCCCCCCCCCGTGTCCACAGAAACCCTCCGCCGCGGCGCCGACGGAAACTCTGTAACCTCTTGCCATAACGGTCCTTACGCGCGCCGCAACCCCCCCCGGGGCTGGCCCCTTGCGCTCCAAGTTAAATCTCGCTGTCCCCTTGACTTTGGCCTATTATGGGGTATAGTAATGAGGAAGGGAGGTGCAGGATGGCTCCCCAACAACGTGTTAACGCTACTTTGTCAACTCGGCTACCTTGAGGCTGTCGCGAGGGCAAACCCTCGTTTTTGGACCAGTGTTGGGGGGGGTGCGATCGCCCGAAAGCCGAAGTTGACAAGGTGGACCAAAATTAGGGCGTGAGGGGTTCGGGTCGTTGCTTTGTCGGGACTCTACGCGGACGACATCCTGGAACAGGTCGCGCGCGCTAACGACATCGTGGAAGTGGTCACAGGTTACTTCCCGCTCAAACGCGCCGGCAAGGACTATAAGGCTCTGTGTCCGTTCCATCCCGAGAAGACCCCGTCCTTCTACGTCAGCCCGGGCAAGCAGATTTTTAAGTGCTTCGGGTGCGGCCGCGGCGGCAGCGTCTTCAACTTTGTTATGCTCCGCGAGAACGTGGGCTTCGGCGAAGCCGTCCGCATCCTCGCCGAACGGGCCGGCGTCGAACTGAAGCGCCGGGCGGGGGGGCGCGGCGACCAAGCAGCGGCCACGCGAACCCGAGCCCGAAAGACCCTCGAGTGGGCCACACGCTATTTCGAGGGCAACCTGCGGCACCCGACGGTGGGAAAACCGGCCTGGAACTATCTGGCCGACCGCGGGTTTGATAAGGAGACGATCGAGGCGTTCCATCTCGGGTTCGCCCCCGAGGGTTGGGACGGCCTCTTGAAGGCGGCCGAAGGGGAGAACATCCCCGCCCGCCTCCTCGAACTCGCCGGACTCGTCGTCCCGCGGGACGAGGCATCAGGATATTACGACCGGTTTCGGGGTCGGGTCATATTCCCGATCACCGACTCCCTAAATCGGCCGATTGGTTTCGGCGGCAGGACCTTGGGCGACGCGAGCCCCAAGTATCTGAACTCGCCGGAAACCGCGCTCTTTCGAAAATCGGAGAACCTGTATGGCCTCCCACAGGCCCGCCCAACCATCGAACAGGCGCGCCGCGTGGTCGTCGTCGAAGGCTACACCGACGTCGTCATGGCTCACCAGGTGGGCATCACGAACGTCGTCGCCACGCTGGGAACCGCCCTGACGGCCGACCATGTGCGCGTCCTGCGGCGATATGCCGACGAGGTCGTTCTCGTCTTCGACTCGGACGAGGCGGGCCGGCGTGCGGCCGACCGGGGCATGGAACTTTTCCTCGCCCAGGACGTCCGAGTTAGTGTGGCGGCGCTGCCCGAAGGCAAGGACCCCTTCGACATCTGCCGCGACCAGGGACCCGAGGCGTTCCGTTCGCGCGTGGCGGCCGCTAAGGACGCTATCGAGTACAAGTGGAAACTTGTGCAGGAGGAGTTTGGCGCGGCAGCCAGCCCCGCTGCCCAACGCCGGGCCCTCGACGCGATGCTGACGACGCTCGCTCAGGCGCCTGTCTTCGCGGGGACCGAGTCGAGCGTGCGGCGCGACCTACTGATGGATGGCATCAGCCGCGCCATCGGCATCACGAGCGAGGCCCTCTGGGCGGAACTGAGGCGTATCCGCCGCCGACGCGGGCGCAGCGCCGCGGAGGCAGGGTCCGATTTGCCCGCCCCGGCCGCGCGAGGCCGCCGATGGGCCGCCGAGCGCGACCTGCTGACGGCCTTGGTGTACCGCCCGTCGCGGGCGCCGGAGACCGCCGAGGCGCTTGGGCCGGAGCGAACCGAGGACGGGCCGTTTCGGCGCCTCTACGAGGTGCTGCTGGCCCGCCGAGCCGGACGCGACAAGGACCCGCAGAGCATCCTTCTCGGCCTGGAGGATGCGGAGTTGGCCGGCCTGGCGGTCAACCTGTACGAGCGCGCCGAGGCCATCGAGGCCGGCCGAAAGGAAACGGACACGGGTCCCGGGCCGGTGGGGCGGATGCTGGAAGACGCCCTTCGAGCCCTGCGGGAACTCGACGAGGAGAGAGACTTAGCGGCCCGAAGCCGGGCCGCACGCGAAACCAAAACCGACGATACCGAGGCCCTGCGGGTGTTCGCAGAGGCCCGGAAAAGACGACAGCAGGGGTTCCTGCCCCCGGCCGCCAATCGCCGGGACGTTCCCGGCGGTTAGGATGCTTCCGGATGCAGAAGCCACTTGAGGACGTGATGGGCGAGTCGAAAGAAAAACCCGAACGCCCTCCCGAGGCGCAGATTAAAGCCCTCATCCAACTGGGTGAGTCGCGCGGCTATCTGACCTACGAGGAGATGAACGACGGGCTGCCCGACGAGGTCGTCAGCCCCGACCGCCTGGACCGCATCCTCATGACGCTCGACGAAAAGGGCGTGGACCTCATTGACGAAAGCGACGTCGCCTCGCGCGAGCCCCCCGCCGGCAAACGCGAGGGCCCGTGGGAAGGCGGAGAGACCAAGGGCCGCACCGCCGCCCCGACGGAAGCCGAAACCCACAAACGCCTCGACGACCCTATCCGCATGTACCTCACGCAGATGGGTGCGATCCCGCTGCTGACGCGGAAGCAGGAGATCTTTCTGGCCAAGCGCATCGAACTGACGCGCAAGCATTTTCGCCGCAAGGTCCTCCAGGGCGATTTCGCCATCGCCACCGCCGCCCAGACCCTCCGCCAGGTTCAGTACGGCGAACTGCCCTTCGACCGCACCATGAAGATCTGTATCTCTGAGAACCTCGCCAAGAGCACCATCATCCAGCGCACCCCGGAGAACCTCGCGACCGCCGAGAAACTCATCGAGACCAACCGCAGGGACTACGAGAAACTCGTCGCCTCGAAGACGTCCAAGAGTGCGCGCGAAACCATCGCGCGCCACATGCGGACGCGCCGCCGAAAGTGCGTCCAACTCCTCGAGGAACTCAGCCTGCGCACATCCAGGGTTCAGATCGTCATGCAGAAACTCATCGGCATCCACCACAAACTTCAGGAAATCCAGCGCCGGTTGGACAAACTGGCCGACAGCGCCGAGGACGCCGCCGAGCGGGCCGCCTTGCAGGAAGAGAGTGAAGGCCTCCAGCGCCTCGCCGGCGAAAGCACCGACGTCCTCGCCGAGCGAGTCCGCCGCACCGAGAAGGCCTTCGCCGAATACGAAGAGGCCAAACGCCGCCTCTCCGGCGGGAACCTCCGCCTGGTCGTCTCCGTCGCCAAGAAATACCGGAACCGCGGCCTTTCGTTCCTCGACCTCATCCAGGAAGGCAACACCGGCCTCATGCGGGCGGTGGACAAGTATGAGTATCGTCGAGGCTACAAGTTTTCCACCTACGCCACGTGGTGGATCCGCCAGGCAATTACGCGGGCCATCGCCGACCAGGCCCGCACGATCCGCATCCCGGTCCACATGATCGAGATGATGTCGAAACTCAGGAACATCGCCAAGCAGTTCCTCCAGGAAGTCGGCCGCGAGCCCAGCCTCGAGGAGATGGCCGCCGAGGCCGTTCTACCTCTGGCCGAGGTCCGCCGCGTCATGAAAATCAGCCGACACCCCATCAGCCTAGACCGCCCCGTCGGCGAAAGCGAGGACTCCTACTTCGGCGACTTCATCGAGGACGACACGGTCGAGTCGCCCGTCACGGCCGCCACGCAGGAGATGCTCAAGGGCAAGATCGACCACGTCCTCAAAACGCTCACATACCGCGAGCGCGAGATCATCAAACTCCGCTACGGCATCGGCAACGGCCAGACGTACACCCTCGAAGAGGTCGGCCGGATCTTCCGCGTCACACGCGAACGGGTCCGACAGATCGAGGCCAAGGCGGTCCGCAAACTCCAGCACCCGGTCCGCAGCCGAAAACTCGAAGGCTTCCTCGAAGAAAAACACGACGAAGAGCCTGCGCAGTACCAGGGGCAAGAGGGTTAGTATTCCAGCACGGGTTGACGTGTTGCGCGGCGAGTCTCCGCACAGGCGCCCATACCGGAACCCACCCACCGCGCCGCCGCCTCGTGTTCATCCTTCGTCCCGATGAAAAACGCCGCGTGCGGGGTGTCCCCACCCCGCACGCACGCCATGCGTGTCGGGTGAGGACACCCGACACGCGGGGGCGTGCTACCCGCACGGGTGCCGATGCAAAAGGGGGATAGCGCGGTGTCCCGACAAGTCGGGACTGCCCACCGCGTGCCCTGCGACTCGGGTGGGGACATTTATCCGCCGTCCAGCCGCCGCCCCGTCGGGGCTATGGCGGAGGCGGCTGGCGGACCCGACACGTAGGGGATAACGCGGTCACATCCGGTTGAACCCCGCGAGCGCAGACTGTTTCCACGAGGCCGCCGATCTGGTAAGATGGTTGCCTGCGGCCGGAGCGAGACCGGAATCGGTTGGAGAGAGCAGCCATGGCCAAACTGTGGGACAAAGGATACCGCTTGGAGCCGGAGATCGAGCGATTCACCGTCGGCGAGGATTACCGGCTGGACTTGCGGCTGGTGCGGGCGGATTGCCTCGGCTCGGCGGCCCATGCGACGATGCTGGCGGCGGTGGGCCTGTTGGCGGCCGACGAGCGCGACCGCCTGCTGGAGGGCCTGCGCGCCGTCCTCAAGGACCACGAGGCGGGGAAGTTCACCATCAGCCCGGACCAGGAGGACGTGCACACAGCCGTCGAGGCGTACCTGACGGGGCGCCTGGGCGAGGTGGGCAAGAAACTCCACACCGGCCGCAGCCGAAACGACCAGGTCCTCCTGGACCTGCGCCTGTGGGGCAAAGAGCAGTTGCACGCCTTGGCGGAGCACGTGATTGGCCTGGTGCGGAGCCTGGCGGCGTTCGCCAAGAAGCACGAGTTCGTCCCGATGCCGGGGCGGACGCACATGCAGATTGCGATGCCGTCGAGCCTGGGCCTCTGGGCGGGGGCGGCCGCCGAGGCGCTCCTGGACGACCTGGAACTCCTGAAGGTGGCACACGCACTCTCGGACCAGTCGCCGCTCGGCTCCGGCGCGGCCTACGGGTCGGCGCTGCCGCTTGACCGGCGAATGGTGGCCGACCTCTTGGGCTTCGCCAAGGTCCAGAACAACGTCCTTTACTGCGCGAACTCGCGCGGGAAGGCGGAACTGGCGATCCTGCAAGGCTGCACGCAAGTGATGCTGGACCTCGCGCGCTTGGCGCAGGATCTGATAATCGGCTCGATGCCGGAGTTCGCTTACTTTCGCATCCCGAAGGAACTCTGCACCGGTTCCTCGATGATGCCGCAGAAGCGTAATCCGTGCGGCCTGGAACTGGTCCGCGCGAAGGCTGCGGCGGTCGCCGCGCGCGAACAGGCCATCACGGGGATTCTGCGGGCGCTGCCGTCCGGTTACAACCGCGACTTTCAGGAGACCAAGGGTCCGTTTATGCGCGGCCTGGAGGCGACGCTCGGCAGCCTGGCGGTCATGGCTCTGACGATGGAGCGCCTCGAAGTGAACGAGAAGAACCTCCGCAAAGGATTCATGCCGGAAATCTATGCCACCGACCGGGCGCTGGAACTCGTGCGCGAAGGCAAACCTTTCCGCGATGCATACCGCGAGGTGGCGGCCCACCTGGACGAGTTGGCCGAGCGCGACCCGGTCGAGAACCTGAAATCCAAGACCCTCCAGGGCGGACCGGGGAACCTGGGTCTCGACGCGCTCGCCAAGCGCGCCAACGCGGCTGAGAAGTGGCTTGCGTCTGTCCGCGAACCGTTTCAGAAGGCGCTCAAGGCGCTGCTGTAAGTTCGCGTCGGCGTAATTCCTGTGCGGCGCGGATCATCGCCAGATATCCTTCGACCGGCACGTAGTCGGGGATGGAGTTTCCCGAACCCAGCACGTAGCCCCTGGCGTTTTGGCGGAATCTGGCCCCTCGTTCGAGGACGAGGTCGAAGAGGGCGTCGGGCTGTCGGCGGCAGAGCAGGTCGGTGTCGATGCCGCCGAACAGTCCGATGCGGTTGCCGTATCGTTCGATCCATTCGTCGAACGGCGCGATGACGTCCTCGTTGGAATGCTTGGCGTCGATGCCGGCCGCGATCAGTTCGTCCATAATGTCGAAAATCTTCCCGCAGGAATGGAACAGGAAGGGATACCCTTTCGCGCGAATCAAACGGGCGATGCGTCGGTATCGGGGCACGACGTGCTCGATGAAGGTGGAGGGCGCCATCAGGGTGGCAGTTTTGAAGCCCATGTCGTCGCCGATGCGGCAGATGGCGTAGTCTTTGGCGAAGCGCGACAGGAAGGTTTCCCAGAGGTCGAGCATCAGGCCGCCGATCTTTCGGAAGAGATCCGCGAATAACTCCGGGTCGTCAACCTGCATGTAACAGAGTTGCTCGAATCCGACGAGGTCTTCGCTGACCTCGAAGACGCCGTTGCCGATGCCGCCGATGGCTTTCATGCCGTCCGGCAGGCATCGGCTGAGCATCTGAAATCGGGGCGCTGCGTGGTCCCAGAAAGCCTTGGGCACTTCGTCCCAGGGGTACCGCTCGAAGTCGGCGCGGGACTGAATCGGCCCGGCCCTTTCGCCGAGCAGGGCGCCCCCTTCGGGCAGCACCTCGGTGATGCATACCTCATAGGAGACGGTGTCGTAGGTCATCTGGCGGTAGAAGTCGCAATAAATATCGAAGTACTGTTTGCGGTCCGCTTCGTCGCCTTCGATGAGGTCGGCAAAGCGCTTGTCCAGCAGTTTCTCCATAAACTCCGGGTTAATCAGGTGCTCGTAGATGGGCAGTCTGATTGGGCGTTCGTTCCTGGCGGCGGCCAGTGTGTGCCGGTAGTCGGGCGAAAATGGAATCGTGTAGTCCTCCTTACTGCCTCAATCGCGTCTTGCGGTGCTGGCGTCCGGCGCGCCGATGCGGATGGCGCGGCGGCGGCGCGTGGCCGCCAGATCGCCCGGCAACTCGACCGGACCAGCGACCGATTTGGCAAGCAGTGCTTCGACGGCCGCGCGGGTCCGCTCGGCGCTCATGTGCTTGAGGCCCCCGCCCAGGCGCTCGACGGCCCGCCGAAGCAGCGACCCCTGAAGCCAGGGACGAAGGGCTGCGAAGTCGTCGGCGTCCACAACGAGTGACCGACCGTCCGGCATCTCTTGGACGATTTTTTTCCATGTCTCGTCCAGTATATCCTGAAGGACTTCGGCCGCCGCACCCGCCTGATCCGACAGGCGAAGAAGCGCCTCTTCGACCTTCGGGTTGAACGTCTCCCGCAGAAGGGGCAGCAGTTCGTGGCGGATGCGGTTTCGTGCGTGGCGGCGGGAGCGGTTCGTCTCGTCTTCACGCCACGTCTGTCCGCGCTCCTTGAGAAAGGTGACGACTTCGGCGCGGGTCACGTCGATGAGCGGGCGGATGATTTCAATGCCGGAATCAGCGTCGAGGGGCGCGCGCGGCTCCAGGGCGACCAGCCCTTCGACCCCCGTGCCCCGGAGGATGCGGAAGAGGACCGTCTCGACGCGGTCGTCGGCCGTGTGGCCGAGGGCGACTTTGCCGGCGCCCGCGCGCCGGGCGGCATCGGCAAGAAACCGTCGGCGGAGGTTGCGGGCGGCTTCCTCGATGCCGATCCCCGGCCGCTCGGCCTCGGTGGGGACGTCGGCGCGGCCCGTCTCGCAGGGCAGGCCGAGCCGCGCAGCCAGGTTTTCGACGAATAACCGGTCCTCCTCGGCCGCAGTTTCTCTGAGACCGTGGTGGAGGTGCGCAACGGTGAGGGCCAGGGCGAACTCCGACCGGGCCAACTCGTGGAGTGCAAGGAGCAGGGCGACGCTGTCCGGCCCGCCGCTCACACCCACGACGACAGGAGTCGTCGGCCGAGCGGCGTCATCGGCGCGCGGAAGGAGGCCGTGCGCCTCGATACACGCGCGCACGCGTCCGACAAAATCGGTATCGGCGCAGGGAGCCATCGGGGGCATTATACCGCGCATGTGGCGGCACGCCACCTGAAGGAATGGGGGCAGGGAAACTCGTTGACGCTGCCGCAAGGCCCCGGTATGTTGCGCTTCGCCAAGTGAACACACGTCTGCCGGAGGCATGGCCGAACCAGGGCCGGTCACGGGAAAGGAGCCGAGCATGAGTCAGAATCCCGGAATGCAAATGCGCGAGGGGCTGCCTGGCGGCACGTCGGGCGAGGGGCGCCTGGGCGTCATGGACGCCTATCGTCTCGGTTGGCGGTTTATGAAGAAGGACTTCTGGCAGCATTGGTTGCTGGCGTTTGTGTGTTTGCTTCTTCTGATGGCCTCGGGTTTTGTGCCATTCGGTCAGTTCATTGCGGGACCGCCGCTCGCCGCAGGATTTGTGTACGTGCTGATGCAGCGTATCGACGGTCGCGCGTTGGGCGTCGGCGGCTTGTTCGAAGGGTTCAAACAGCGTTTCGCCCAGTCCATCGTGTCGCTTCTCCCCATTCTGATCGTGTGGCTTGTCCTGGGGATCATTTATATGGTGGTTTATTTCGTCCTCATATTCCCGATTCTCATGTCGGCCGGTCCGGACCATCCCCCGGACATGGAACGATTTCTGATCACCCTTATTCCGTTTATCGTCGTTGCCAATATCGTCGGTATCCTGGTGGGTGTGTTCTATTTGTTCTTCATTTTTGCCCCGCTGGCCGTGTGGGATTGTCCCAAGTCAGGGTGGGAAGCCGCCAAGGTTTCCATGCGGATGGTCTGCGACCGCTTCTGGTCGGTCCTGGGCTTCGGCGTGCTGGGTTGGCTTATCTGGCTGCTCGTCTCCCTGGGGATGATTGCGTGCGGCGTCGGCATGTTCTTCACGGTACCGATCGGCATGCTCTGGTTCGGTAGCGCCCTTGTGTTCCTCTATCGCTCGTGGACGGGGCAGGCGCTGGTTCAGGCGTCCCCGACGGCCGGGGCGCCCGGAGGCGAGGGGCCGATTCCGCCGAGTGACATCCAGCCGCCGAGCGCCCTCTAGGAGCAAGGGGATGAATCAGGGCCGGTCACAGGAAAGGAGCCGAGCATGAGTCAGGATCCCGGAATGCAAATGCGCGAGGGGCTGCCTGGCAAGGGGCGTCTGGGCGTGATGGACGCCTTGGGGATGGGGTGGCGGCTACTGAAGGGCGACTTTTGGCGGTTGTGGCTGGTTGTGTTCGTCATGGGGCTGATCCAGGTCGGGATGGGTTTGGTGAACAGTATACCGTATCTTGGCGCCTGCACGTCGCTGGCAACGACCATTTTTATCCAGGGGCCGTTAGCGGCGGGTTTGTTCTTTGCCATTCGCCGCCGGATTGACGGCGCCGCGGCCGAAGTGGGGAACCTGTTCGCGGGGTTCCAGCACCGCTATTGGCAGTCGGTCGTCGCCAACCTGATCATCATCGGTATCATGCTGGGGATAGGATTGGCCTTTGTGTTGGTTGCTGGCTTGATAGTTGGGGTTGGCGCTGCGATTACCGATGGGTTCA
>DATLBA010000023.1:0-7674 GCA_035527275.1 Phycisphaerae bacterium | reverse complement strand
CGGTTCCTGGTCTTCGGCGATGGATGGGGACGGCCCATCCACTACAGACCGCCTGAGAACGATTCCACCTTGCCCTTCCTCTATTCCTTTGGCCCTGACGGAGAGGACAACAACGGCGGAAATGATGACGTCTCGAATTAGGCGGTGGACTGAGAGCCGGGGGCCTGCGGCTGGGGACGAGGCCGTCGCGCTCTCCGGCGCGAGGGATTTACAATGAAAGCGAAAGCCGGTTTTACCCTGACCGAACTTTTGGTGGTCATCGGCATCGGGCTCATCCTGGTGGCCGGCAGTGTCAGCGTCCTGGTGGCCCTGTCGGGGCGCATCGGCCCGCGGCAGGCTGTCAGCACGGTCCAGGCCATGCTCAACGGCGCCCGCTTCCACGCCGTCTCCGACCAGGTGAAGGCCGCCGCCGTGGTCTTCGAGTCCGAGGCCGCCGGCGCCGAACACGGGACAAAACTTTCCATTTGGGTCGCCCGCCGCCCGTCCTCCGGGTCCTGGGATTGGGAGCCCGTCCCCGGGGCCGAGGAAAGCCTGCCCGCCAGCATCTTTGTGATAAACATGCCGACCAATCTGCATTCCGGCGAGGGGGATCAGAACCATCGAGAAGGGCTCGCCGAGGACATCAAAGGGGCGTGGTCAAACCAACCATTCTGTGCGCTTTTCGGGCCCACGGGCGTGATGCTGAGGGGCAGCGATGTCACCGGTTCGGATTTGAACGACCTTCCCGGGTCAATCTCCACCTCGCAGGTGGTTGAACTGGGCTTGGTGGTTTTTCGGGTTACCGGCGACGCCCAGGACCAGATCGGCGACTTCGTCTTCTATCCGCTGAACGTGAACGCGGGAACGCGCCTCGTGTTTGAATAGACACGTGCGGCCTGAAGGGCGCAATTTCGGGTGCGGGGCGTCTTGGCCCTTGTGGCGAACCTCAACCGCGACCCGGACGGCCTGAAGAGCGCAATTTCGGGTGCGGGGTGTCCTTCACCCCGCACCGTTCTTACAAGGAGGCATGACGGGTGGGCGTACCCGCCGCCTGAGGTGGGGGGCCCTGGCGGCTCTTGTGTTGGTTCCGGCCGTGCGGTCCAACGGTCCGAAACGTGGTGGGCATGGGGCGCGAGAAGCATTGCACGAACTTTCGCTGGCCCAGGCGATTTGGCGGCAGGTCGCCGCCGAAATGAACAAGCGCGAGGCCGGGACCCAACTGGTTGGAGTCAACCTCGTGGTCGGGGCCTTGAGCGGCACAGACCCCGAGTCGCTCGAATTTGCGATGCGGCTGGTGGTCGAGGGCTCCGGCTGGCCCGACGCCGAGGTCCGAATCCGCGCCGAGCCGGCCGCCCTCCGGTGCCGCGACTGCGGACGCGACTACGAGGCCGAGGGGTGGGATTGGGCCTGTCCGGCGTGCGGAAGGACCGACTTCGAGGTCCTGGCCGGCAGGGACCTCCGACTGGAATCGTTGGAGGTGCAGGAAACCAATGACGCGACGCATTCCGCTTGAAAAGAAGGTGCTCTCGGAAAACGACCGCCTGGCGGCCGAGTTGGCTCTGCGCTTCGGTGAGGCCGACGTTTTCGTCGTGAACCTGATGAGCAGCCCGGGGGCCGGCAAAACGAGCCTCCTCGAGGAAACCGCCAAGCGCCTGGGCAGCCGCCTGAGCCTGGCCGCCGTCGAAGGCGACCTCGCGACCGACCGCGACGCCGAACGCCTCCGCAAGGCCGGCCTGCCGGCCCGCCAGATTAACACCGGCCGCGGCTGCCACCTCAACGCCGCCCAGGTGACCGAGGCCGTCGTCGCCTTCGACCTGGCCGCCCTGGACGTCCTGTTCATCGAGAACGTGGGGAATCTGGTCTGCCCGGCCGCCTTTTATCTCGGGGAGCATCGGCGGGTGGTTGTCTCCAGCACGCCCGAAGGCGACGATAAGCCGGTCAAATATCCGGTGGCGTTTCACTCGGCCGATTGCGTCGTGCTGAACAAGATGGACCTGGTCGAAGCCGCCGGCTTTTCGCTCGAGGCGTTCCGCCGGTTTGTCCGGGGAGTAGCGCCGCGGGCGCCGATTCTGGAACTCTCGTGCCGCACGGGCGCCGGCCTCGAGACGTGGCTCGACTGGCTGACGGCGGAGCGGGAGGCGGCTCGAACCGCCGCACACACGCCAGAATAATCCTATGGCCGCAGGCCGCGATTCCCGTACAATAGGGCCGTCGAATTCAGGAGGGCCGCCGATGGAAACCTTATCTTTTCTCATGCCGGGTCCCTGGGAAATCATCATCATTCTGGTGGTGGCGCTGCTGCTGTTCGGCCGCCGGCTGCCGGAGGTGGGCCGCAGTCTCGGCAAGGGAATCGTCGAGTTCAAGAAGGGCCTGAAAGGCGTCGAGGACGAAATCGAAAAGGCCGGCGATGAATCCTCCGGCGACGAACCCCCCACCCAAGGGTAGAGTCCTGGCGTTCATCCCGAAGGAGGTGGCCGATGACGGCGGTCGCCATCGGGTATGATACTGGCGTCGAATTCAGGAGGGCCGTCGATGGAAACCTTATCTTTTTTCATGCCCGGGCCGTGGGAGATTCTCATCCTTGGGACCTGTTTTGTGTTCTTCCTGCTGGCCGTTTTGGCTGTCGTTGTTGTGGTGCTTGTCGTTACCGCGAGGAAGGGTCGTTCGACCCAGCGGCACGCCGAAGGGTTAGAAGAGAAATCTCCGGGCGACACGCAAAGCGCACCCGCTTCAGCCAGCCGATCCCGCGATTGATGTAGAGCCACGATTTCCCCACCCGGTGCATGCCCTCATAGTGGTCCTTGTTGCGCACCGGCAGAATGGGCGGCCCAAGCATCGGAATCTGGACCTGGCCGCCGTGCGTATGGCCGGCCAGGATGGTGCCGCATCCGGCCTCGACCAGGGCCTCCGCCGCCTCGGGATTGTGGCAAAGCGCAACGCTCGCCGCACCCGGCGGCACGGAGCGCATGGCTTCCACCGGCCGGCACCTCCCGGACCACAAATCCTCGACGCCGACGATCCATAAGTCCCGGCCGCCGAACGAGAGGCGCGTCGCCTCGTTGCGAAGGATCCGCACACCGTAGCGCGGCAGGATGTCGGCGATGGCGAGCGCCCGGGCGTGTCCGACCGGCCGCGTTACTCCGTAGTCGTGGTTTCCCAGACACGCGAAAAGGCCGCGCGGGGGCGCGAGGTCGGCGAACAGTTCCGCCACCGCTTCGGCGAACCGCACGTCTCCCGTCGTGACGAAGTCGCCCGCTACGGCGACCAGGTCGGGTTTCAGTTCGCCGGCGCGCCGGACGCATCGTGCCAGGTAGTCAAGCGGGACGGAAGGGCAATGGTGAAGGTCCGCCATCAGGGCCAGGCGGGCGCCTTCCCACGCGGGCGGCAAGTGGGGAACCGGCAGGTCGCGCTCCACCACCTCGACCCAGGTCGGCTCGATCCACCGAGCGTAGGCGCCCGCTGCCACACCCGCCCCCACCAGGCCGGCGCCGGCCGCCAAAAACGCCCGCCGCGTCAGGCGCCTCGGTGTGAGCACCGGCGCTTCGTCGCACTTTACCGGCTCCATAGCCCCCGATTATACCCGCGCCAGCGCTTGCCGAAACACCAAACGGGTGGGACCACCCTTCCCCGCACCGTCGCCTCGGGCTCGCCCGCCCTGCCCCGCCACGGCGGGCAAGCACGGCAGGTAAACGTCGGCTGGGCGGGTGGCTAAACGTGGCGGACCATAATCCGTGGTCACACCCAGCGGTTGATCGGAATTCCCGACCATTTCGTTTACAGGTTGCCTCCTGCTTGCTAAGATATCCGGCCCTTTTGCCTGCTGACGGGGAGAGCCGTGGACAAGGTCACGTTTCCAGGCGGGGTCCATCCGCCGGCTAACAAATGGACGGCCGACAGGGCAGCCGAGACCTTACCGGTGCCCGAGCGCCTCGTCGTGCCGATGGCCCAAAACCTCGGGGCGCCGGCCAAGCCGACCGTCAAGAAAGGCGACACCGTCAAGCGCGGCTCTATTGTAGGCGAGCCCGACGGCTTCATCTCCGCTGCCATCCATGCCCCCACCTCCGGCACCGTGACGGGAATCGAGCGCGTCGTGGATTCCGCGACGGGCAGAATGTGCGACGCCGTCGCCATTGAACCCGACGGGCTGGACGAGTGGGCCGAGGGAACGAATGAGCCGCGCGACTGGTCAAAAATGACCGAGGACGGAATCCGCGAGGCCGTCGCAGCCGCCGGCGTCGTCGGCATGGGCGGGGCGACGTTTCCGACGCACGTGAAACTCGCGCCGCCGCGCGGCAAGTCTATCGACACCATCATCATCAACGGGGCCGAGTGCGAGCCGTTCCTTACCTCGGACCACCGCCTCATGCTCGAGCGGGCCGCCGACATCGTCACCGGCATGCGCATCTGCATGGCCGCCACCGTCGCGCGCTCCGGGCTGATCGCCGTTGAAGACAACAAGCCCGACGCGATTGAGGCGATGCGCGCCGCCGCTGGCGGCTTCGACAACACCTGCGTCCGGGTCCTGCGGACGAAGTACCCCCAGGGCGCGGAGAAACAACTCATCCTGGCGTGCCTGGGGCGCGAGGTCCCCACGGGCGGCCTGCCCGCCGACGTCGGCGTCGTCGTCCAGAACGTCGGAACGGCGGTGGCCATCGCCGAGGCCGTGACGAAGCGGCGGCCGCTGACCGAGCGCATCGTCACCGTTTCAGGGGATGCGACGACGAAGCCGGGCAACTTCCGCGTGCGGATCGGAACGCCCATCCAGGCGCTCCTCGAACGGGCCGGGGTCGAAGAGGGCTTTGAGAAACTTATCCTCGGCGGACCCTTGATGGGCAAGGCCCAGTTCACCACCGACCTCTACGTGACGAAGGGGACGACGGGGATTCTGGTCCTGCGCCGCGCGGCCATTTACGAGCACGGCCCCTGCATACGGTGTGGCGCGTGCATCCGACAATGCCCATCGTATCTGAACCCGAGCCGCCTGTCAGGTCTGGGCGAATCGTTCCTCGACGGAAATCTGGACGCGATTGAGGCGGCCGTCGAGATCGGCCTGATGGACTGCATCCTGTGCGGCGTGTGCGATTACGTGTGCCCTGCGCGGCGGCGGATTGTGCACCTGGTGGAGATGCTGCGGGCCGAGCGGCAGAAGGTCACCATGCGCGAGCGGGAAAAGGAACGCCGGGCCGCCGCCAAACTCAAACGGGAGGCCGACAAGGTTGCCACCTAGCCCCGCCCAGAGCGAAACGCCTGCCGCCGCCGACCGCCTCGTCGTCGCCCATTGGCCGCATCTTCGGGCCGAGGATTCGACGCCGAAGATTATGTGGTCGGTCGTCGCGGCACTCGTGCCGGCGCTGGTGGCGAGCGGCTACTTTTTCGGCGGCCGGGCTTATATGCACGTTGCGCTGGCTGTCGCGACTGCCGTCGTGACCGAAGCCGTCATCCAAAGGCTCCGTAAGAAACCGGTCACCATCGGCGACGGGAGCGCCGTTGTTACGGGCGTGCTGGTCGCGTTCTGCCTGCCTGCCCAGGCGCGGTGGTTCGTGCCGATGGTGGCGGCGTTCATCGCCATCGCCATCGCCAAGCACTGTTTCGGCGGCCTGGGGTGCAACATCTGGAACCCCGCCCTCGTCGGCCGCGCCTTCGTCCACGTCTCGTTCCCAACGGACATGAACCCCTCGTCCTGGCCCGTGCTCCAGAGCGGACACTTCACGGCCAACGTCGGCACGGTCGCGGGGGGCGTGCCGGAAGGCGTTGACGCCGTTACGTCGGCCAGCCCTCTCAAGTTTATGAAAGACATCGCCGGCGGGTGGGGTGGAGATGTGGGTGAAACGCTCACCGACAAGTTGCCGAGTCTCTGGGATATGTTTGTCGGGAAGGTCGGTGGCAGCATCGGCGAGACGAGCGCTCTGCTCTTGATCCTCGGGGCGATTTACCTCATCTATAAGGGCTGGGTCCGCTGGCAGATTCCGCTTGCATACCTGGCGACCGTCGCCGTCGGGGCGCTTGTTTATGCCTACTGGAACCTTTCGGTCGGCCCGGAACTCATGGGGCGCTACGTGCTCTATCATCTGCTCGGCGGCGGCCTGATGCTCGGAGCGCTCTACATGGCCACCGACATGGTCACGAGCCCCCTGACGGGCCGCGGGATGCTGATCTTCGGCGCGGGGTGCGGGGCGCTGACGATTCTGATCCGTCTTTACGGCGGCTATCCGGAAGCGGTGTGCTACTCGATTCTGCTGATGAACACCGCCGTGCCGCTCATTGACCGCTGGACGCAGCCGCGCATTTTCGGACACGAAAAATGATCCGTAATCTTATCAAGTTCGTCATCATCCTCGGCTTGGTCTGCACCTTTATAGGCGGCGGCGTGGCCGCGCTCTATGGCGTGTTTCAGGGACGGATCGAGCGGCGCGACGAGCAAGTAAAGGCCGAAGCCATCCGAGCCGTGGTTCCGGCGGGCGCTCGGGTGGATGTCGAAAAGCCGCTTGTGGGCGAAAAGTTTGCCCCTGACGCCGTCTATGCCGTGCGTGACGCGGAGGGGAACATGGTCGCCTGCGTCGCCCAGGGCGAGGCCCAGGGCTACTCGAGCGTCGTCAAGGTCATGGTCGGCGCCGTGCCGGACGGCGATCGACTGAAGGTGCATCGCGTCGTCGTCCTTTCGCAGCAGGAGACGCCCGGCCTCGGCGCCGCCGTGGCCGAGGAGCGGTCGAACTACACACTCTGGGAGAAACTTTTCGGGCCCGGTGAGGCCGGAAAGACCGAAAAACTCATCAATCCGTTCCTCGACCGGTTCCGAGGCAGAAAGCAAAATGAAATCCAGGGAGTTGACGGCATCACGGCCGCCACCATCACCTCGAACGCGACGAAACGGGCCGTCGAGCAGGCGCTGGAGCGCATCCGCGAAACGCTAAAGGAACGTCCCGCACCCGCGAAACGCTAAAGGAATGCCATGAGTAAACAACCCCTCAAGTCGGTTATCGAGGCGATCCTTTTTACGAGCGATGAGCCGCTCAGCGCCGACCGCCTGGCCGACGCCGCCGGCGAGGACGTCACCGTCGGCCTCGTCAGAAAGGCGACCCAGGAACTTGCCGCCGACTACGAGGCCACCGGCCGCGCGTTCACCATCGAGGAGGTTGCCGGCGGTTATCAACTCCTCACGCGGCCCGAGTACAACAAGTATCTGAAGTCGCTCGTCCGCGCTCGCTTCCAGGCCCGCCTGACGCAGGCGGCGCTCGAGACGCTCGCCATCATCGCCTACAAGCAGCCCATCACGCGGGCCGAGGTCGAGGACATTCGCGGCGTCTCGTGCGGCGACATGATACGGACGCTGGTTGAAAAGGGCCTCGTGCGCATCGCCGGCCGCAGCGAACACTTGGGCCGCGCGTTCCTTTACGGCACGACGAAAAAGTTCCTCCAGGCGTTCGGCCTCTCGAGCGTCAAGGACCTTCCCGACGCGAAAGCCCTCGTCGAGCCGTAGCCGAAGGCGCGGCGGGCCGGCGCTACTCGGCCGGGGGCGCTTGGCGCGCGCACACATTGTGTTTGGCCGATATGTTGGCGGGCGATTTTGGGTGGGATTTGGGGGATTTTGGCCCGTTTTGGAGGCCAAATCGGACCTGGCGCTAGTGCCAAGGGGGTTTGAGGGCCGAAATGTTAAGATGGGTAAGGCGTTTTCGGGCGCTTTTTTCGACTTTTTTT